>CAZQDW010000235.1:0-2895 GCA_964592315.1 uncultured Candidatus Bathyarchaeia archaeon | reverse complement strand
ATAACTGCGAAAGATGAGGCTTTAAAGTTTTTCGTCGGGCAGTTCTGTTAACTTGTCGTCGGATCAATCGTGCTGTTAACTGTCGTCGGACGGCGTCTCCTTCTTCCTTTCTTTGCTCGGAGCGATCCTTTTCTGCCATGCAGTTAAATAGCTATTTCCAATATGAGGGGACGAACGGTGTCGGCAGTGGATGCATGTACTGTCTGTGGGAAGAAGATTGGTGACGAGCCTTGGTACTCTGTTGGAACAGGAGATATTGGCTCACGTCCACACGAACGATTTGAGATACTGCTTTGTGGCAAGTGCGCAAAGGCGAAGCTCAAGTCAGACTTCCGCAATGCAGTTAGAGCTTTGTTTGAGGAATATGGCTAGGTTTTTGTAGATATAGAATCGAAACGATCATCCACGTTTTCCATCTATGATGAGTTCCCATCATGAAGAAGACATCTCTAGTAGTGGTCATCCAATCGAAAAGTTTCTTTCGCATCTTATATTCTATCACCGTGTGCTTCTTATCTCTACGAATGATGTTTCGATAAAGCTCATTGACTTCCCAGTCATGTATTTCCATGCTATGAGGGCGTTCACCGCAGCAACCCTTGCGTTCCTCACAGAAGAACTTGTATCGTGATTGTTGACCTAAGCCTATTTTGCCAATTGGTCTGCCCTCAAGGTCTACCTGATCTCTACTCCACTCATCTGTGCTTTCGATCTGACATTCAAAGTCTATTATCTTCGGCTTCAAAAGGCCAAGCGAAGCACCACTGTCTTGAATTGCCTTCACAGAAGGGGATAGGTGTCTGAGAACTATCCTACGTATTGCTTCATCGTCCTCTCGATTCAGGACTACTACTGAACTGATGTCCAACTTACGGCTCTCTGGCCGAGTGTCACGTTTGTCGTCTGGAGGTAAAGTTGTTGCTCGAATCCACTCTTTCTTGTGAAACGGTATTCCTCCCCCAGCCACGAAAGGCTTGAACATAACTGGGTAGAGCCTGCGAAATTCCCCTTTGTTCGTTATGCCAGCGACACAAACAGTCTGAAAGTAAGCCCTACTCTCTTCCGGCACAGCCCTACAAAGAATCAAGATTTTTTCTTCATGGGAACTAGTTGAGACTGACGAGGGAGAATCTGCAACTAGGGTCAATGAGACACCTATATCGTGATCTTTTCAACCTTGAATGTGATCACATTCACGTTTTCATCAGGATTCCATTCACCGTGAAGTTTCTTCCAGACTCGCTTGAACTCCTCAAGCGTATAGTCCCCCTCTCTCCTCGCATCTTCTTCTGTGAAATCTCCAAGTCGTTTGCGTGACAGTCCCACAACCTTTAGTTCCGCGAACTTGGCATAAGCCTCCACCCTAATTCCAACTCGGATCCTCGGGTCAGTCCCCTTCCTAGATGTTTGCGTCTTCTCACCTTTGCGGATCAATTGAACATGTTCCGGCATGAACGGAATTGTAGGAGGAGCTTCGAGAACCTTCTTCACAATTTCCTCCACCGGCTTTTCTGGATGCAGAGAAACCTCTCTGACAACCTTCCTAGCGGCCCTCCTATAAACGGGTGTCTTTGCAAGTGCCTTGGCGACTGCTATCTGTTTTCTTGGTTCACTAATCTGTCTTGAGATCGACAATGCTGTGTCAGAATCTATGGTCCCCCTTCTTCTGGGAACACCGATTTTCTCAGTTGGCGCCAATAGAGCTTGAACTTCTTCGGGCGCCCGTGCCAACTCCAACCAACTTTGTGTCTGACTCTCGGAATATCCAATCGCATCAGCGATCACCTTGATGTTTGGGTACTTCTCCGGAAACTTATCGAGAAGATTCTTTACACATCGCCCCTTTTCGACAGCAGAGAGATCTTCTCTTTGAATGTTCTCTATTAGGTTCAGTTCGATAACCTGATCGTCAGTGTAGCTCCGCACTACTGTAGGAATCTTGTCGAGTCCCGCCTGTTGAGCAGCTCGGTATCGGCGTTCTCCAACAACAACCTCGTATCCATCCTTCACAGGACGGACAAGAAGCGGCTGTAGGACACCAACATTCTCAATGCTATCGGCAAGTTCGTCTAGAGCCTCTTTGCGAAACTCTAATCTTGGGTTGAGTCTGTTTGGTTTTATCTTCTTCAGTTCGATTTCTTGAAATGACATTTGTCTCAGTCCTTTAATCTCCACATCATTTTGCCTGTATGGTAATCGAATTCTCGGATCAATCCAACTTCTTGTTCCATTGTTCTAACCCAAAGGTTGTTTGGAACCTTTTGTGGCAACTTGAGTCTTTCCCTAATGTCTGTCCAAGAAACTCCGCTTGGCTTCAATTTCAATAGTTGCACAATCTTGCCTCTGAAGTCTTCATAGGTCATTTTTTCGACTTTTGGCTTTGGATTGTTTGCTCGTCTTACGATAAGGCTGTTTGAGCTGACTTTGCTTTCGAGTTCCTCACCCTCATTCCAGCCTAGTTCCCCTATCTGTTGGGGGGGTACCGTGATGACCCACTTTGAATACTCAATCTTCCCGACAATTCTTGACGTTTGCTTTTGTAATCTCATTGTCCATCTTAATTGGGTTAGGTACCGACTCCTTAAAAGCTTTCGGATACCAACCTCATACCGTAGTAGGTACCTAAAGGCTTATATGATGTTAGGTACCTAATGTGGTCTAGGCGAACTGGATGGAACCCAAGAACCCACGAGAAATGAGAGGCATGGCGATAGCCGAACAGCCTAACCAAGTCAAGAGGGTATCCAACAACCTCTACAAAGTGAATTCTCAATCTGGAAACGGAGAATACACGATTACTCAGAGTGCTGTTGGTTGGTCTTGCTCCTGTCCTGACCATGAGCATCGAGGCGTGAAGTGCAAGCACATTTGGGCTGTTGAGATCAGCTTCGCCCT
>CAZQDW010000234.1:0-3248 GCA_964592315.1 uncultured Candidatus Bathyarchaeia archaeon | reverse complement strand
GAAAGTTAATCTGTCTAAATCGAGGTCGGGAGTTATAGAGACTTAGAGGATCTCTACTTCTACTGATGAGAGCAAGGGTTAAGTACTCCATTATTAGCCTTTCTTCTGTCACAGCTGTCAAAGGATGTTCCAAAATTGTCAACTTCGCATAGCCAAGGAGAAAAACTAGAGTTTCATTTTACATCACGATACAAGAATCCGCTTGAAATCCTGACAGACCGTGAATTAGCCGCATTGGGAGACTCATGCGTAAATTTCATATTCTCTTTAGCCTTGTCTATGAGACTCAACAAGCCTGCGGGCAGTAAGGTCAAGAGCAGAATCTTGGCGATCGCGTTGAAAAAGGCTTCCCTCCGGGAACGGCTACCCTCACGGGTTGATCGTCACAGACAGGCTGATGCCGCTGAGGCTCTAATAATATACGCTTGGCTTGTAGGAATCGTTACCATCGAAGAATGTGTTACAATCTTGGGAAAAGAAGCCCAGCCGGAGGACGGTTTCAGCATACTTCTACGAACTATCTTTGAGAGAGTCAAGTTCTAGAGAAGACCTACGAGCGGTCAGCTTTCACTTTTCTCTCCCAGTCTTCCAATGCCTTCGTGAACTCCGCTCTGAACTCCTTCTCTTTCTGCAGTATCTTCTCTGCAGCATCCTTGAGCGCTGTTTCCGGCTTCCTCAATCCCTTCGTTCTAATGTAAATCACAGGAGTAGAGATCAACGGGTGAGATATGTTGTATCCCGCCATATCGACAGTTTCATCCTCTAGCAGGATCTTCTCCAACAGATTGCATAATGTGTGACCTTCTCCTTCAACCTCGAATTTTAGCTCATTATCAGTCTTGCTTAAGACTTTAGTCTGCATATTGATCCTTCCTATATCGTCCCTTCTCCATAATCTGAAGCTGCCTTTCGTTTCTCTGTGTTCCCACAATCGTGACACAGCATTGTCGTCTTCTTCCGCATAAGAACAGATCCGCACCTAGAGCAAAATGCATAGATGACGCCAAGGTCCTCACCCTTAGTGGAAAGATGATAAGTTCCATTCTTACAACTGATGATTTTGGCACGCAGAATGTCTCCCAACCTGCATGTGTCAAACATTGAATCCACGTAGACAAAACTCGCGTCCGAGACATGCAGTACCCCATTAAAGAAGCCTGAAAGGGTCTTCGCCCCGATTTTGAATATGCGTAAAACGGCTATCGAATCCTGCACATTCATTGCATTCGCTGTGACCAGGTTCCCCACTCGAGGTACACTTACGTTCCGCGCGAGGGGATATACAGAAACATTCCTATTCATCAGGTCCACTAATGTGCGTCCAGCAACCTTTGCAAATATTACTCCGTCGCTTACGTATGTTCCGGAACTGGGTATGAACTCCTCGATCACGCCGAGCCTGTCTCCCGGAGCAACGAACTGTCCGGTTCTTTTGATTTCATGCATTTCTGACACGTCCGAAACTTTCTAGAGGAAAGATGATATGTCCGATATTAGTTTTCCCACAGTAATTATTATAGATCCTGGAATTTAACCTTGAGTATTCTGTACAGGTCAGCTTCCACAAAGTACTTTTGCCTTTGATGGAAAATGTAGGTTCTAGGGATAGAGATTCTCATCTCGTATATTCGATCAACTCTCCCTCCAAGAGATCGTATCCTACGGCTCAGGAATTCGCGGATTGGGCTACTTCGCTTATGCAAAGAATACACAACATCAGAGACTGGAAGCGCTTTTTCCAAGAACTTGACATCAGCTCCATGCTCCCAGCTTCCAAAGGGAGGGTTCATGATTGCAGTGTCAAAGTGCCCTGCAACACAACCTATGTCACCTATAATAAACTCAACCCTGGCGCCGACAGTGTCGGCGTTTTCTCTCGCCACTCTTACCGCATCTCGATCGATATCTACACCGACAACAAATCTCGCTCCCGATAGGGATGCGGAAATGGCCAGTATGCCTGTGCCACAGCCTAAGTCAATAACACTCTTCTCAGATATATCGCCATTAACTCCATCTGCTAAGTAGGCGATCTCTGCGGCGCTTTCTGCATCCAAAGTATATGCCTCCCACTTTAGTTTCGGCTTCGGATGAGGCGCCAGCTGAGAAAGGATGATCTCGATGTGTTTCTTCCTCATTATTTTCCTCAACTCACCGTTACGATTAGAGCGCAACGAGGGCGTCTTCTAAAACCATCCTTCGCTTAAGAGTCTTTCCCATTCAAGTCTACCCAGTACAGCAAGAGCCTCTTTCACGGTAAGAACTGGCTTCTCAAACTCATCAAAGGATACGCGGGGACAAGCGGTATTCACGAAAGCTTCTATCTGGGGAAATTGAAGTAGGACGCTATTGTTTATCTCCTTCAAGGCTAAAAGCGTAACCTTCTTACCGTCTTTCACCAAAAGATCCTTGATTTTCAAGGCTGTTTCAATATCTTTCTGTCCGGGTTTCAGACCGATCAAAACTCCAAAATTCCCCATTTCCTTTGCCCCAGATATGCATACCCATCGCTTTTTGATGATCTTTTGAGCTTCAGGATCAACAGAATAAGCTCTTCCTTCATAAAGATCGGCGACTATAGTTGGTTTCATAATGCTGATAGCTAAACCTAAAGGATGAAACCTTCCTCCGCCGAGAAAGAGAAAAACTTCAACCTCGTTCTTGATAGACTGGGCGTTACTGTAATCGCAGCCCGTGATCTGCCCTGGATATCTCATGCGTCCAGCATCGCCGATTACAACCGTTTTTCCAGCCTCATTAAGTATCTCTCTTGTCTCGTCAAGTCTGCTTATGTGTTGAACCGTCGTGACGAGCCCAACCGTTCGCCAAGGCTCTAGGATGGATAAAGCGTCGTCTACAACCCGTCTAACGTCGACCTTTGCCCTAGCTTCGAAGTAAACGACAGCAGTCTTCTCTGACCTTATGAGTTCGGTGTGGCCATAGTGGACTATTAAGTCTGCTGAGAGTTTCTCAGCGTCGGACAAAGATAGATCGCATGCACCGTAGCAAGGATCGGCTGAAACGATCGCTAGTGCACCAGCATCTTCGACGATGGAGGCCAAGCGAGAAGCCTCTGTTTTCAGCCCCTCGGGTAGCTGAATTAGAACCACCTTTGCGCCTCGTCTGATAATTTCGTTGTATAACCTGTTCTCTTCTAAATCAAATGTATCCTTCATTCCCTTTCTCCCGCAGAAAGGTCAGCTCATCGCATAAGGGTTGTGATCTACCACACCACTGTCTCTTATACA
>CAZQDW010000233.1:0-3348 GCA_964592315.1 uncultured Candidatus Bathyarchaeia archaeon | reverse complement strand
CGTCTTTAATCTCCTCAGGCTTGTCATACCAGTACCAGACCTTTATGCCGTGCTTGGTAGTGTACGTAATAATGGCGTCTTGTTTGATGCCTGGATTGTAGCCCCATAGAAGACCCGCCTCAGGAAGCACCTCTTTTATCTGAATATTACTGGCTTTAGCCGCATCCATCAACGCCATCAGCAGTTTCGCCTCAGCTGCTCGCTTCGTCTGGTGGACATACTGGAGAGAGGTCTTCAACCTTTCCGCAACCTCAGATGTAGAGAACCCCTCATTCAACAGGAACCAGACTACCTTCTGTTTCGGACTAAGCGGTGAGGCAAAGGACGTTTCAACCTCCTCCGTTAAACATTCATCAATAGAATTCTATTTAAGAAAGTATAAAACCTTTGCGGATCAATCACAGCTGCATGGGTTTCACTGATTGATCAATGTCCTCTATCTGGTGAGGACATCTTGACTCGTCCCAGACTTCTGCTGGACAGAGTATCTAGTCACTCTCTCTGCCGCTCTTACTCAGCCCCATGGTTCTTTTCTTTTTCCTGATCGTGAATATTGCAGAGAAAAAGTTTTGTGATTGTGAAGAAGTCAAAGGGACATTCTGAGTAAAATCTGCCTAGGGCTTATTGCTGCTACTGTCGGTCCAAGCATGATCGCTGTTGAGTGTGTATTCAGGAGTTCGATTAACACGTTGAGCCATTCCTCCTTTGCCGTAAGCGTCTTCGAGTCGTAGGCGCATATCGCCGTCATCGGAATGTCTAAAGTTCTGTGGAGCGCATGCTCGTAATCCAGAAGTTCATCTACTAAATTGTTTTCAAAGAAAAATGCCGTTTCTCCCGTAACTCTCAATCCTTTGAAGCCCTTTGACTTCGATTCCTGGGCAATTGTTCTCCACAGGTCTAAGGTTCTTGAGATGTCGAACCTTCCGTCAATAATGTACCAATCTCTGTAATCAACGACCTTCAGGGCGCCCTCCTTCTCATACTTCTCTACATCGATGCCGAACCTCTCCATGTCTCACCTTATCTGATCAGGACTCTCCTGACAAGCAACATACACGGCTGCTTCATCCTTTGCTAGCCCCGCCTCTAGATATGTGAACAGAACTTCTTCTTTATCTTTAACATCTGTGTAGAGTAAGACACCGTGCTCCTTGAGTTTCACCGTCTTTACGTATTCGATAATCTTCTCCTTCTCCAAGGAACTCACTCGAACTCTATGTATGAATCTGGAATAGACTCGTATAAAAGCATAGTTTCCTTATAAGCTCGCAATAGCAGAGATAGCCATAAATATTTGAAACTAAGCCGTGTTTCTCAATCAAGGAGAACTCTTCTATAATCTGGAGGCATTCAAGAAGTAGCTTTTCTATGCAGTCTCATGATCTCCTCTACGGCGTTCTGCACGCCGTCAGTTCTGTTCGCCTCTCTAATCCTCTCCAGATTCGTAGAATAATCCTTGCTAGTTGGCATCTTCGTTATGGTCGAGAGGAGCCTCTTCTTTGTCAATGCTTCTTGATCGATGACCTTCGCGACGCCAAGCTCCTGAGCCCTTTTGGCGTTGAAATGCTGCTCAGTGTGCCCAGGCGTCGGTATCAGTATCTGCGGTTTTCCGAAGGCGATGGACTGCATAATCGTCCCATGTCCCGGCCTAGAGACTACGAGGTCGCAGGCTTTGAGATAATCGAACCTGTTCATGATCCAAGGAATGATGGTTAGACTGCCTTTCCTAGTCAGCGTCGAACCACCCTCTACCTCTCCCAGAGACATCACAACACGGTATTCCCTAGGGAGATCCTCAAAGAGTTCTGTCAACCTAGCTATAAGGGAGCGCCTTTCCTCCCTTGGACCGCTTATCGGCGCAAAGATCAAACACTCGCCCTCCTCTACGTCTAATTCCGTCCGAATGGCTCTCGCTTCCTTTCCCTCGCTGGGGTTCGTGGGCAGGATCATCCCGATGAATCTGACGGAGTTCTCAAGACGCTTAGGTATCTTGAGGTTATTCAATGAGATCGTGTAGGGTGGAGGGAAATCAGGTATCAGAATGATGTCGCTGAGGCTCCAGCCTTGTCCCACAAGCGCCAAGACCCCGCTGTCAGCAATCTTCGACAGATTAAGGAACCGTCTCCTCCTAGGGATGATGGGATTAAACTGATTGAGGATAAGTACCGTCGGCACACCTAGGATCTCTGCAGCAACGACAGAGGACAGTCTGGTATCCGAGATCACTATGTCAGGCTTGAAGGACCTCATGTTCTCTATCTCAGCATTCACCTGCATCAGAAACTTCGGAATCGCAGTGAAAGTTTTGGTCGATGTTCTCTTGAAATCAACCCGTCCAGTCTCGTCAATGGATAATCCTATCGACGGACTCTTAACAAGAGGAAGCCTTAGCTTCTTGACGTAGTCCAAGCCCTCACGATATGTGGAAAAGAGAACCCTCGCACCCCGTCTCAGTAGTTCCTCAGCTATGGGAAGGCATCGTCCCACATGCCCATAGCCTATGCCACAAGGACCGAAATAAGCCCTGAAGCCTTCAAGCTCCACCAACGGAGACACACCACATTCATCAATTACGAGAGACTCTTCCTCTCCACCTCTCCCTTCGGGCTCTTCTCCTCAAAGATTATGGCTTGAAACTTTGAGATTCTCGTCCCATCCATGAGCCAGCTATCAGGTGGAAGCCAAGCCTTGAGACAGCACTGAGTGAGGAACTCCTCCGCATCCCACCCCCACTCAACAGGCACTTGGGGAAGGAGGAGACCACTCCTTGCGCCCTTCTCCACGATGAGTCCGTCAACCCCTACTTGAACCTGTTCAGGGTAGTCTCTTGGGTTCCTAACTATAATAGGCTGCGGAGGAGTCATAACGCTCACCTCGATGAAAACTTCCTCTAACTCCTCTCGGGAGATGGGTGTAAACCGAGGGTCGTCGACAGCCGCACTTATGGCTGAGGTCACTACTGCCTCCGCTAAGGGCTTGATGGGATACGGGAGACCGATGCAGCCCCGTAGCTCCTTGCCAGTGTCCATGGCTTTGTTCAGAGTGGTGAAGACCCCGCAGAGCCTCCTCAGCTTCTCAGGAGCGTCCTCAGGCAACACGATCTCCTCTGATTTCAGGTAGGTCTCTATGGCTCTGCGGGCAAGCCTGACGAGATAGGTGCCTTCCTCGTCTGAGATTTCAAAGGACATGGGTTCCATCTCTGCTAAACTTCTTTTACAACATCAAACTTATTTCTGCTTTTCCCCTAGGCTCATGCCTCCTCTTTGTTCTGCAGTATGTTGTTCGCCTTCTTCACAACTCGCTCGATGTTCTTCCAGTGTGCACCCCTCCAGTATATCTGACCGCAAT
>CAZQDW010000232.1:0-3381 GCA_964592315.1 uncultured Candidatus Bathyarchaeia archaeon | reverse complement strand
TGACTGTAGCAAAGCTTGCGGTGAAATGGTCGCCAGGTCTTATCACTATGTCTATGGTGTGAAGACAGCGATCATAAGGATGTGTAATGCCTATGGTCCGGCGGACTTGGATTCTAGGCTCATCCCGAACACGTTGCGAAACTGCTTGGCGGGCAAGAACCCTATCGTTTATGACGGAATCGCTTATCTGAGAGAGTGGATTTTCGTTGACGATACAGTAGAAGCGCTTACGCTCGTCATGAAGAACATTGAGAAAGCCAATGGAGAAAGTTACAACGTTGGGACAGGCTACAGGGCCACCCAAGCAGATATAGTTGCTGAGATTCTCAAGTACTTCCCTCATCTGAGGCCTGACATTAGGCCGCCTCTCCCATATATGAAGAAGGAGATACCTCACAACCTAGTGTCTTCGGAAAAGTTCAGAAAGAACCTGAATTGGTCGCCTAAGATGGATTTCGCATCAGGGGTCAAGCTGACGACAGAGTGGTGGATCGACAACTCAGAAAGACTCCTTCAAGAGAAACACGCGTCTTTCACTCAGTAAACTAGCGCGAGAAAGGGCTTCTCTGGACATAGGTTTGTTGACTCAAACAGCGGGGTATTCGGCAGCACGTGCAAAAAGAGTTTCGAACATGACAGCGGAACAGCAGTTGGCGGCAAGAGACCTGAAGGCGAAAGATGTCTTGTTAACCTCTGACTGTGAGCCTGATGCTTGAGCTGTTGGGTCTAGTTCTGGCGGGAATACACTTCGGAGTTCCCGTAGGATACTATTTCTATGTGAAGAGGAACTGGTTACCAAAACCTTGGGACATTGTTGACAAAGACCATATGACGAAGGTTACGATAATAATCCCAACTTACAATGAGGCTGCCACTATTAAGGAGAAACTCGATAACCTCTATTGTCAGAACTATCCCAGAGGCCTCCAGGAGATCGTAGTTGTGGATTCAGCAAGTCAGGATGCAACAGTAGAAATCGTCCAGGAGTGGTCCAGAGAGCATTCTGACATCGTTGTAAGGCAAATTAGCGATCTGCAAAGGCGTGGTATGGTTCCAGCACTGAACTTCGCGCTAAGGTCCCATGAGACAAGTGGCGAGATAGTGGTGTTCACAGATGCCGACGCGTACTGCGGCCCATTTGCCTTGAGGAATGTTGTGAGGTGTTTTGCAGATCCTAGGATTGGGGCAGTGAGTGCCAGTGTGCTGCCTATGGATCACGCAAACGAGTCTACGGAGAGCTATTACCGTGGGTATTACAACACAGTAAGGGTAGCGGAGTCAAAGGTGCACAGCACGCCCATTCAAACCGGGTCTTTCATGGGGTTCAGAAGAGAACTGCTTCATAGAATAGGAGGGTTGCCAGCCTATACCGGCAATAATGACTGCACTCCCGCTTCCGTTCTAGCCTTTTTAGGTTACAGGGCGATACAGCTTGAGAACGAGGTGGTTAAGGAAATAATAAAGAAGGATCAACATCTTCGGAAAGTAAGGAGAGCTCAACACTTGTTGCTCAGTTTTCTCAAGACTAAGAAGTATGCAAAAGAGAAGGAGCTTTACACAAAATCTGTTTTTGACAGGATCTGGAGAGTCGAGTGGTATCTGCATGTAGTCAACCCATGGCTGTTACCATTAGGTGCCTTTCTTCTTCTTGCCAATACAATGGCATTAGTCTTTACAAGCCTGGTGCCGCTAGTGATAGGTCTGTTTCTACTAGGTTCAAGAACTTTCAGAATGTGGATCCTTCAGCAAGTCTACCTTATGACGGCGCTCGTGAGGAATCTGTGGACCAAGGACATCGCTTGGAAGCAGTAGATTGAGTTGCCGTACTAGTGTCGGTCAGTTGGCTGCTACATCAGAGCTCGGTTGACAGAGTTCGAAGCTGTGCATTTTGTTCTTTGCGAAAGAGCACTGAAGGATAACACAAGCAAAGTTAAGGTTTTCTGAAGGGTTGCTAGGCACTATCGCTAAGGGAGAGTATCGTTGAGAATTCTTGTCCTCACCTCTTCAAACCCTGGCAAGGATTCGACGGCCGAGATACACATGAAGGAAGTTCTGAGATGTTTGTCTGAAACTGATCAAGTCATTGCAATAGCACAACCAGAGCACAGACTGCGAGGAATTTCAGGCCTGACAGTTAAGGAGGTTAGGAGCCCAAGGAGCTTCGCAAAGATTACAGCTGTTGGAATCTTCTGTAAGATTCTTCTAGCAGGATCTTCAATCATAGCTGCAACTATCGAACTTTCCAGAAGTCAGATCGATGTAATATATGCTAGGCACGGGATTAATTCTCTTGGAGCAGTTGTTCTGAGCAAAACCTTTCGCAAACCCCTAGTTCTGGAAGTGAATGCCCTGTGGTCTGACGATGTTAGATATTACGCCAGACATTATGCCTTGGTGAAGATGGCAATCACAGAAACACTGGCCCGGTTACTTGATGTGCTGAGTTTCAGGTATTCAGACATGATTGTAGCTGTAACCGAAGGCATCAAGAAAGCTATAGTAGAGGAATTCAGCATGCCTCCCTCAAGGGTTCAAGTCATACCCAACGGAGCAAATACCGATCTGTTCAAACCAACAGATCAGAACGCAGCGAGGCTTGCTGTAGGGCTCGGCAAAGATGACAAGATCATCTGTTTTGTTGGAAGCATATACTACCTGACGCCATGGCCTGGGATGAGTGACCTAATTGCTGGCGCACCTAGGGTGTTGAAGAAGGTCTCCAGAGCCAAATTTCTGATAATTGGCAACGGCCCTCTCAAAAATCGCTGGCATTTGATGGTTCGAGGGTTGAATCTACAAGATGCATTCATATTCGCAGGCAGGGTTCCCTATGACCTTGTTCCAACTTATATAAATGCGTCCGACATTTGTGTAGTGCCTTTTCGACGAATGGTGAACGAGCAGAGAGGTCTCTCTCCTCTGAAGCTATACGAGTACCTCGCATGCGGAAAACCTGTCGTGGGTAGCGACATCAGAGGGGTCGGTGATCTCCTCAAGTCCTCGGATGCGGGGATGGCTGTGCCGCCGGAAGATCCCGAAGCGCTCGGAGAGGCGATAGTCCTTCTATTGAACGATGAAAAGACAAGAGCCCGCATGGCTAATAACGCGAGGCAAATAGCTGTTAGGAACTTTAGTTGGAGGAGTACCGCACGAAGGATCTCGTCAGTATGTGCCAAAGCTTCAAGACAAACCACTCAGATGACCGACGATAGATAGCGGCTGGATGCAAGGCGATACCGTTATGGTGCAACTTCTTTCTCCGGAGGAATCGTCGAACCCAAGTGCTAAATGAGAACCGATAATGCAGACCAAATTGTACCTTTTTGAGACTAGGCTACTGATTCTAGCAATCAATACTAGCTTATCGATAGTAGTTCTCCT
>CAZQDW010000231.1:0-3390 GCA_964592315.1 uncultured Candidatus Bathyarchaeia archaeon | reverse complement strand
CTATATGAGCGGCAACTTTCCTTTGGCCGCCGCTCTGACTTTTGCCATCAATTTAATCCTGGGTTCCTTTGTTTGCATCACACTTCTCTCTTTGGTCATACCCTTCGGCGGAATTGTGATGGGATGTGTAAGAGCCGCGGCGTGGGGCCTTCTCCTGGCTCCCACATCTCCAGAACTAGCTTCGCCTATGATCCCTCATTTCCTAACCCTAATCTTGGAGGGACGGGGCTACATCTTCGCTATCTTCGGGGCTACCGTTCATTGGAAAGGTGTAATCTGGCCAAGAAGCATAGGAGAAGAGAAACGGTCGAGAGCATATCTCACAGGATTCAAGAAATCCGCCCAGATTTACACACGGGTTGCTCTATGTCTCGACATCTCAGCTGTTTACGAGGCCTTTGAGGTTATATACATCATAGGAAAGCCTGGATAAGCGCGCCTCGTTGTCTTTTGCGACCAGACCAATTGTCCAATTCTTTTGAAATGAGTGATTTAATCAAAGTGCACCATGAATAAACGTGAAGTTCACTTGCCTACAATCCTACATTTTTGAAGAAATCCGTCAAAGCGTTTGTCTTATGGTCATCCTTGTTTATAGAGTACAAGACGATCTCCCCGTAAACTTTCCTAATGACTAATCCATTCCCGACAAGGTTGTCTAGATGGCGTCTTACCGAGCTTCTTCCGACTCCGGTCAATCGGCATATCCCGTAGACCTTTAGCTCTTGTCTAGATTTCCAGAGCGCTAGGAGGATCCTGAGGCGCACAGGATCTCCAATCGCATCAATAAACTTCTTGTCGCCTTCACTAAGTTTGAGCATAAGGTCTCTTCCTCCTCAACATGTCGACAAGAAACTTCTCCAGTACCTCGGCTTTAACTCCGTTCAGTCCTAGTTCAAACCTGTCGTTTAGTGTTATTACGCCGGCGGCTTTTAGGTCTTTAACCAGAGCGTGGAGCAGAACTCTACCAGCAGGTTGAATATTGTACTCTTCGCAGACTAGGTGATAGGCGTTTATAATCTCTTCCAAGGGCGCGTGGACAGCAGCCTTCTCTGTTTTCAGACATCGGGCTAATGCCAAAAGGACATATTTTTCGTCTGTGGGCAACATCGTAACATCCTCATCGCTGACTTTCGGGTCTGTTTTCTCTTGAGCCTCCCGGACGTGTTCAGGCATGATCTCCAAGCTCAGGTCCCTTTCAGCGATCAAACCAGCAGATAGTAACAGGAGTATGGCATATCGGGCGTCCCCATTGCCGTACTTGGCCGTATTGCCAGCGATAAAATCGATAATCTCCTCGGAAACCGCACCTTCCACAAAAGCCTCGGTAACACGATCCACCAATATATCCTTGATCTGATTCTCCAAGTAGGGCGGAAACTCTATACGCTCTTGAGGCCTAAACCTGCTTAGGGTTTCGCGGCTCATAACGTTCATGAAGGAGTGATCCCTGGCGATGAACATGAAGTTGATCCGTTGGGGTACACCCTTCACGGCGTCCGTTAACCTTGTCATCTCGTAGACTATGTCCTCTCCAGTAGTTCTAACATAATAGTCAATCTCGTCTAGTGTAAGCATAAGAAACTTGTCGCGCTCGTTTAGATAATCCCAAAGAGCGTGCAGAAGTTCAACTGCTCCGTACCCTCTCAGAGGTAATGGAGGTGCAGCTTGACGGATGATGCTCTGCACCAAACCAAACTTGCCGCTGGTAGTACGGCAATTCACATGGGCGTAGATAAGGTCCAACCCGTGTCTCCTAGCGATCTTCTCCAACGAGGCTCCGACGATCTTGGCGGATGCGCTCTTCCCTGTTCCGCTGGGCCCAGTTATGAGGATTCTCTCACTGAGGACGCCCGGACGGTCAATCGTCAATCTAAAGAAATCTACAAGTCCCTTGATGTGCTCCTCACGATGAGGCAACCGCCAAGGCACATAGTCAAACTCCAGCTTCTGGATGCCGTTCTCTTTGAAGACCGAATTCCGCCCAGAATACTCCATCTTTTTCACCTCTAAAAGAACCCCTAAGAAAATCTTATATTTTTCGCAACTTTAGAAGTGCAAAGTCATAATAGTTTTGCATCCAAGACAGGCTCCTAATGCTGATAAAGGAAAAGAATCGCATTGAAGGACTCTCAACTGTTAGAGAGCTGCCCTGACGCAGAAGCACCTGAAGTAATCTATACTTTGCGTTCAGTTTGAGAAAACCTACAAGCTTGTCTCCAGGACCAATATGATGCCAGATGAAACGAAAAGCTTAACCGAAGAAAAAGGGTTGGGATACGTAGCGCACCGAAACAACCAAAACTTTTTCAGAAAGATAAAGTAGGAATCATCTTGGAAACGGAAAAGTGAGCAAGAAAATGGTTTTCTACGTTGTGTATAGAGCTTCAAAAGAGTACAGGAACAGGAGGTTGATACCTAAGCGTCTCAAGGCCCTAGGGTGTAGACGCATAGTAGGGTCCTTTTGGGAAGTGGGCGATGAGAAAGTGGGTGACGTGTTGAAAGTTCTTGAAGGAAATCAGCCTGTACTTCTCAAGAGACTAAGGGAGACGAGAAAACCAGAGTTTGACAAGGAGGACAAATTGACCGATTTTGGAAGCTTAGTTGTTTTTGCTTACCAATCTGAACGAAAAGAGGAGACAAGCAAGATCAAGAAGCTCTTGAAGAAAGCACCTTACATTCGATTGTGTCGGACAGTGTATGCTTTCAGCAGAGAGCACTCAAACTATGACACCAAAGGAAATTTGATCGATGCAAGACGTTTCTGGATGTTCGCGCAAGAAACTGGTGAAAACGTAAAGGTCTTCCCCCGCATGGTGATAGTAAATAGCGAGTCCATCCCTATACTCTTGGAAAGGATTACGAAGCGGATACAAAAGGGAATCGACGCTGTTGTTATGGGCTATCTGGACCTTTACCACAGGGCTGCCAAGGGTGAGATAGATAGAAAAGGCCTGCATGAGGAGCAGTTGAAGCTGTACAGAAGATTCATTTCGATAAAGAAACTAGCCATCTTCTACAAGAAATGGCTAGGAACAGACTTTTCAAAAATCATCACGAAACCTTACCCGGTTATGCGAAAAATCCGCTCAATGAATACAGAATAGAAAAAAATCCCTATTTCCTTTGGTTTTTGTTCACAGTCGCAGATGGTTCTGTCAGGGCGACCGTAGATCTTCACGGCACCCTGCCCATTTTCCTGCTCTTCGGTTGGGTTTTCTGACTCCGTAGAACATACTCAATGTTTCGCCGGTCTATGAAATTCCCCGATTGAGGCTTCGGCCCGAAAATAAAAATAGAAGTTGGAGTGGCAAGTTCCACAATAGATATCTACGACTCCTCTTCTTCTTCCTCCTCTTCCCATTCTTCCTCTTCTTCTTCCTCTTCCGG
>CAZQDW010000230.1:0-3491 GCA_964592315.1 uncultured Candidatus Bathyarchaeia archaeon | reverse complement strand
GTCTACGAGATTCGACGTGAAGCTGCAACAGTAATCTCAGAGCTAGAGAAAGAACTTGAAAAGGGCACCTCCTAGTTGATGCTTGGGGATCAGGGCGGCTGTCTCGCCAAATGCTACATCCATTTGCTACTGGTTCAACTCTATCTCGTAGAAGAGGGTCTCCCAGAAATGCATAGTCCTCGTATTCTTGGATGAGGGCTCACAAGGCCGAAGACTAGTAAACCATCCTCCATTGGGGACCAAAAGCCACTCGGTAGTACTCCAAGTGACTGAAGTGTCTTCTCTGACAATCTTGTAGTAACAACTTAAGTACACCAAAGAGGACAGTAATGGAGCAACCAAATGTGGTGAGATGGCTAGTGGAAAGCAGTCTAGGGACAATAGTAGCTGCGGATGTGCATCACATCAAGTGCCCCTTCTCGAGGCTTGGTTACTTCACAAGCGCATGTGCATTGCTTGAAGAGACTGTCACGCTCATCGATTCAGGCACCTCTGATTCGCCTGAAGAGGCAATATTCCCATATCTAAGCAACCAACGGAGGAGACCAGACCAGATCTCCAAGGTAATCCTGACCCATGCCCATTCTGATCACTGCGGCGGCATCCAAGCCATAAAGAGGAAGTCACATGTAGAAATCGCTGTTCATGCGTTAGATGAGCCACTTCTAAGAGACCCGATGCTGCAGAATAGATTGCTGAACCGCCGATTCTCAGAGATCTTCCCGTTAACCACGAGCCGGGGATTCGAACCCTTGGAAGCCGATCTAATCCTTGAGGACGGCGACAAGATAAGCTTGGATCGTCGTCAGCTCAGGGTGATTCATACCCCTGGACACTCAGAGGGATCAATTGTGTTGATCGATGAAGAGACAGGAATATGCATCAGCGGAGACTCCATTCAAGGAAGAGGCGAAGGCAGACCCCTGCTGTTCTTCAGCTTGGAAAAGTATGTCAGCTCGCTTAGACGAATGATGGAAGAACCGATAAACACCCTTATAGTTGGGCACCCAATGCCGCCCTATAACAGAGGAATCCTTCAAGGCGAAGAGGCAAAGACCTTCATCTCCGAGAGCCTAAAAGGGATAGAAGAGCTTCGCAGCAAGGTTCTAGGAACAATCGAAAAAAGGGGTAAGGTTCCGTCTCTCAGAGAGATATGCGAGAGACTTCCAGAAGCCCGACCATCTACCATAGGTTGCATAATGGAGAGCCTAGAAAAGGCAAAGCGGTGAGAGGCGACGCTCTACTAGCTGGTCGCCATCAAGAAAATGATGGGAACGCAGAACTGGATTAGAGCCATCCACACAGCCAAAACTAGCTTTTCCTTTGACACTACATTTCACCAAGTACAGTTAATACCTGAGACATCTTATGTCCTGTTTTCTTACATTTCGGGTTTGGGTTTGGGATCAAATACCGAAATTTTATAGCATCGGAAAAAGAATCTGTCTTACCTAGAAATGCCCGATCCTATCCGCAGGAAACCTGTGGATGGCTTTGAAGGTATGTTTATGAGTCGGACAGTCTTGGGAGAAACATCAACAGGTGATACTGTTTGAAAGAGCGAGTACTGAGGCTCAAGGAACGGATGTCGACTCTGCCTCCGTCGGAGATCTGTTTTGAGAGGGCGCGGCTTATGACGGATTCGTACAAGGAGACTGAAGGCGAACCCACCATCATACGTAGAGCTAAGGCTTTTCACAGAATCTTGGAAGGTATGCCGTTGGTCATCGACGAAGGCGAACTGATTGTAGGAAACATCGGGTCGAAACTTCGAGTTGCCTACTTCGCTCCCGAGACTTATAACGCGTGGAGAGATTACAGGCCAGGCGTTGAAGAGGTCAAAGCTGACAGCAGGTTCTCTCGAAGCCTAGCCATAAAGTATCGAATTCCTGAGGTGATAGCAGAATATTGGAAAGATAAGCCTATGGGCGGCACGGCTGGCCACTTTGTTCCAGGCTACGAGAAAGTTCTGAAGAAGGGATTCAGAGGCATAATGAAAGACATAGAATACTACAAGCAGAGACTAAATCTGGCCAATGCTGAAGACAGAAAGAAGAACCTCTTTTATGAGGCAGCTGAGATAACCTGTAAAGCTGCAACAAGATTTGCGGAAAGATATTCTGCAAAGGCTTTTGAGCTGGCTGAGAAGGAAACAGATCCCGTTAGAAAAGAAGAGCTGAAGGAGATTGGCAGAATATGCAAGAAGGTCCCCGCCGATCCTGCTGAAACGTTATACGAGGCGTTACAGTCCTTCTGGTTTACTCACATCATGATCCACATAGATTCTAAAGAAAGGTCCATATCGCCAGGACGTTTTGACCAGTATATGTATCCTTACTTCGAGAAGGACTTGAAGGAAGGAAGGCTGACAAAGGAGCAAGCCGAGGAACTGTTAGAATGCATCTGGATAAAGTTCAACGAAGTAAGGATTGATGTGGGTATCATAAACTTCGAAAACTTGATGCTGAGCGGTCAAGACAAAGACGGTAGCGACGCAACAAACGAGCTGTCATACCTCTGCCTTGATGTAACAGCCAAGCTAATGATGGTCCAGCCGAGCGTGTCCGTGAGATGGCATCCCAATACTCCTCCAGCTTTCCTTGAGAAATGCTGCGAACTGATCAAGACGGGTTTGGGCTTGCCAGCCATGTTCAATGATTTAGCCATTATTCCTTCTCTTCTCAACTCGGGCGTGGCCCTCCCTGATGCAAAAGATTATGCCATAGCAGGATGCGAAGAGATCGCGATTCAAGGAAAACTCTATGGTGTTTTAAGGGCGGGCCTGTTTTCTCAAGCAAGGTGCCTGCTCTATGTCTTGTTCAACGGCGTAGACCCAATTTCAAAGAGAAAGGAAGGAGTCGAGACGGGCGACCCTGAGAGATTCACGAGTTTCGAAGATTTCATGAAAGCTTACAGAGAACAAGTGAAGTACGCCACCAAAGCTTGTATGAGGGAGTCGAGAGCCAGGGATGAGAGAAATGCCAAGATAACTCCTCATCCATTCGATTCCCTACTATTTGACGGTTGTATCGAAAGTGGGATAGACTTGACCATAGGTGGCGTCAAATACAATATCACAAGCATGAGTGAAGCTGGCTCTATTACAGCAGCTAACTCGTTGGCAGCCATTAGAAAGGCGGTCTTCGAAGATAAGATTGTGACGATTAGGGAGTTGAAGGAAGCTCTTCTCTCAAACTTCAAAAACAACGAAGCCCTAAGGCAATACCTATTACGAAAGGTCCCCAAGTTCGGCAACGATGACGACTACGTTGACGAACTTGCCGCAAGAGTTGTGGAGATGAACCACGAGGTAATTCAAGAACTGAACGAGACCGATTTCAGAGGCGGCATATTCGTTACGGGCTCCGTGATTGCCGAGGCGTTTGAGAGAGGGCAAGAAATCGGCGCAACTCCGGATGGTAGGTTTGCGCGCGAGAACTTGTCTGTCAATTTCGGGCCTTCTCAGGGAACGGATGAGAATGGTCCTACGG
>CAZQDW010000229.1:0-3526 GCA_964592315.1 uncultured Candidatus Bathyarchaeia archaeon | reverse complement strand
AGAAGTTGCTTCAAGAGGCTGTGGAAAAGGCCCGAATAACTCGAACTCGGTGACATAGCATCCATATAATCGCATAGGCAAACAGCTCATTCCAAGACTAGAAGACATCGATCGCGCGCATTCACAGGTGTACATCTCTTTGTTGGATTGAACAGTCTCGATAAAGTCCTCTACCATACGATCTAGGTCATACGTTTTCTTCTAGCCCAGCTCCTTCTCAGCTCTCTCCAACAATTTCCTGTGGTTTCCTGCAAATTCCAGTGGGTTCCAGTGGATTCCTGTAGATTCCAGCAGATTCCAGTGGATTCCAGCAAGATATTTCATTTCCACTCCTCTTTCATGAAAAGAATCATTTTCCGAAGACTTCAGAAACTAAAAAATATTTGGAAAGGGGGGTTATACGCCTTCTACATATGCCCATCGAGGCCATTTTCCAAGTTTTTGTCCTATTTCTTTAGCTGAATGAAAGAATTTGGAATAAGGTAAACTGGGGAAAGAAAAGCATAGAGCAAAAACGCGAAAACCAATTAGAGCACGCGCGAACGATTCGTGGAAGAACGTGGTCACACCAAGTGATGGAAGAGATATGATTCCTCAGATGAGGAATGAGTTCACCGTTCTTGACAGGATCGATCGAGGCTTGGGCCGAAGGGACAGCTAGGATCGGCTGTCAACCAGTCACCACTGACCACGTAGGCTGTGTATCTGCATCCACCGCATATGAAGTTGTAGACGCAATGTCCACATGCACCCTTGAGTTCATCTCTGCGGCGGATGTAGTTGAGCAGTTCATTCTCGACCCATATATCTTCTAGATCTTCTTCAAGTAGGTTGCCGAGCTTTATGGGTGCAGGCACACAAGGAAGCAGGTCGCCGCCTGCAGTCAGACCAGCATAGGTGATTCCGGCGGAACAGCCTCCAAATCCCCAAGCATATTTTCCAACAATTCCGGAGATTGCGTCACCAAACTTCTCCTGCCACATCTTGCTGTATCCTGACAAAGCTTCGCTGACAGTGAAAACCTTGCCGTCTGAACGTTCGAAGCCCAGCCTACCGTAGTACGTCATCCCTCGGGCATAGCATTGGATGCCAACGCCCTTGACGACGCTGTCATAAAACTTCTCATAGATGTACTCTAGGGCTCCTATCTTCTGTTCTCTTGAGACATCGAGGTTGATAATATCCTTTCCTCTGCCTGCTGGGATCAGCCTGTTCAAGTAGAATCTGTTGACACCCAGTCTCTCAGCCAGCTCGACTGTGCCTCGGAGTTCCTCAACATTACCCGAATATAGCGTCATCGTGGCACATATCTCATCAAACCCCACCTCGACGCAATTCTTAATTCCTCGAATTGTTGCCTCGAAGCTGCCAGGCGTGTTCCTAAGAAAATCGTGGGTTTTAGCACTGCAGCCGTCAAGACCTATCTCAACCCTCCTGACTCCAGCCCTCTTCAGCTTTTGAACGACCTGTTTTGTCATCATGGTTCCGTTTGAGGCAATTGTGCAAAGCATTCCGGCCTCATCGGCCTCTTCTATAGCATCAAAGACATCTGAGCGCACGAGAGGTTCCCCGCCTGAGAAGGTGAGGATGGAGATCCCCGCTTCTCCCAGCTTCTGAATTACTTCAATAGTCTCTCCGGTCGTGAGTTCCCTCTCATGGGCTTCGCCTGAATTCTGGTGGCAGTGGATACAGTTTAGGTTGCAACGGTTTGTGTAGTTCCAGACGATGACGACCGGAACAGCGGTTGGTTGAGGAGCCCTCAGACCGAAGTGGCTTATGCCTCTGACAACGTTGAACATGCTTCTTCGAATAAGTGAATCAGCCATCAGCTTCTTCACGTCTTCCTCCTTGAGATCGCATTTGCTGAAAATGTGCCTGATAAGCAGGTAGGTGAGCCAATAAGCAGTTGAGCAACCTAGACAGTCGGGTCTATGATCATTTATGTAAGCGTCGAAGACAGAATAGATCCTAGGCTGACCACACCTCGCACATTTCTTAGCAAGGTTTCGAGCAACACTTCTCCAGACAAGATTGAGCTTGGAAGCAAAACGGATTTCATTACCAAGCATCTAGTTCCACTTCGTACGTGTTTGCTGTTACTAAATTTGTGCGCACGATTTCCCGCGCGGGAAATAACCTTTATACTGCCAAGCTAAAAGATAAAGGGCCACCTTGCAAAGCAACTTATGCAAAGGACGGAAAGGTTTTCTTGACAAACATGGAAGTAGAAAACTGTATGGACTTCGAAAGTAAAAAGATGAAAAGCTGTGAATGAATCCAGTAGAATGGTCCATGTTAAAGGGTATGAAAAGTTCAGGAAACTCGCCGTCGAGCTGAAGCCTGAGAGCATGCTATACACTATGCAAAGAGCCCCACTTTCGGCTCCTCGTATTGCTCTCCGACTTATCTTCATATCCGAGGACAAGCAGTACATCTTCCTCGACTTTCCAGCAGGAAACAGCCTGCGGCAAACAAAAATCCCAATAAAGTTTAACAAGCATGGAGAAGCCTACATAGACGACGAAGACGTAGTCAACTCCATTCGAGAACAACTAGGCAGAAAGGATTTAAAAATACATTCGATGGAAGTCTTGGGGTATTAAGAAACTCGGCACGCGTCAATCGAAGATGCTACGATCGGAGAAACGGCAATGAGTGAATGGCAGAGTAAACTGCGCTATGATCCTTTACCTCCACTCATCTCTTCGGATAACGCCGCGCTTGTGTTCTCCGTCAAGCGTGATTTGTTGGAAGAAGATACCGCATCCGTTGAAACATTATGGGACCTACCATTTGTCATGAAAATATTAAATAAGCAACAGGAAGACGGTTCATGGAGATACCATGGCGGAAAACCAGATATTCGCTCTCAAGAACATTACAATCAGTTGGAAACTTACCGAATCTTAGGCATTCTGGTAGAAACACACGATCTCACTAGAAAACATTCTGCCATAGAAAAGGCTGCCGAGTTCTTATTCAGATTCCAAACAAAAAAAGGAGATTTTAGAGGAATCTACGGCAATCAATACACTCCAAACTACACAGCTGCAATCATGGAACTCTTGATAAAAGCGGGATATGATAGCGATCCCCGAGTAGAACGCGGTTTTCGCTGGCTGCTTTCTGTTCGCCAGACTGATGGCGGTTGGGCCATACCCATACGCACAATCGGTGTAAAACTTAAAGAAAAGCTGAATGCTGCTACCATCGGTCCAGATTTTTCAAAACCATTTTCTCAGTTGGTTACTGGTGTGGTGTTGAGAGCATTTGCATCTCATAAAGACTATCGCCTAAGAGATGAGGCAAAAATTGCAGGAAAGCTTTTGGCATCACGGTTCTTCCAGCCAGATACCTATCCCGATCGGCGAGATGCAAGTTACTGGACGAAATTCTCGTATCCTTTTTGGTTCACTGACTTGTTATCTTCACTCGACTCGTTGTCACTCTTGGGGTTTACCCCGAACGAATCACAGATACAAAAGGCACTTGAATGGTTCATCACTCGACAACAGGACAACGGTCT
>CAZQDW010000228.1:0-3617 GCA_964592315.1 uncultured Candidatus Bathyarchaeia archaeon | reverse complement strand
GAGGCCTTCCCTGAGTGTCGGTCTGAACGTAGATACAAGGGATCCTCGCAAATGCCTCCCGAGCGTCTGTCAATTTTCCAAACGTGCGCCAAGTAAGAACGGTTTCAGTCAAGAGAATAGCTCTCCTCCTCTATGGTATTGTTGATTCGATCCGTCCTTAGGCTTTTGCCATTTTGAATGACCTTAGGGCCTCGCCTCATATTCTCAGGCAACCGGAATATAGTCCGCTGCTATTCGACTCATTTTCTCTTTCAGTTGAACTACTAATTTTTTGATCGTGGATTCGTCGACTCTTCCGGCTTTGTTGGGGGCCTTGTCCAAAAAATATAGCCAGTCTGATCCACGTAGAGAAATGCATCTGGGGGCTACATGGACATGAAGATGCCAGTTGTTGCAATTTGATTGTTCATTGAACGACCAGAAGTAAATTCGCGGAGGGTTAAGGAGTTCTTGTAGCGCCTTGGAAGATGCTTGGACAACCGTAAAGAGTCTTTTGGCTTCCAGAGGGTCGAGGTCATGTATTTGATCCGAAGATTTCTGGCATTTCACTGGTTGAACGACAAGATGGCCAAGCGTCAGCGGCTCGAAAGAGTGATTGACTATGAACTTTGCATCCCTGCCATCACAGGGATATACCACGTATTTCTTTATGTCGTCAGTCTTCATATTAAGAAGAGTCTCAGCGCGACTCGAGTCGCCCGGAGCTAGTCCAATAGCAACGCCTAAGGCGCATCCCTTGCAGTTCATCCAATCACACTCATATGAAATTCTGAACATCGCCGTTTGAATGCGATCACATCCCAGCGCTCGGGATGCCGAGCGCTTTTCGAATGAAGTCCTGTGCTCTCTTTCTATCTGAGTCCTCAAAGAGAGGATTGATAGTACTATGGGGAGAGAATGTCGGGGATACCTCAGAAAACGACGTTACTGAGATCTCCTTGAAACCGCTTTCTTGACGTCCGTAAACCCTAAACGCCTCGTAGCCGATTCGAAGCGCAAGCCCCGCTGTCAAGCCCCAGCAGGCGCGAACATATCTATTCATCAAGCTCTCGGGGACCTCAGAATCGAAGAAATGCCACAGTGACACACAGGTCACTCCGAATTTCAGAAGAGCCAACGCCTCGCCAACTCCAGAGTAATACGGCAAGTTGACCGAGCCCTTCTTGAGTCTATAGTACTTCAACTCAACAGCAAGCAATCTCAGATCGGATGAAACAAACAGGAGGTCTATCTGAGGCTGTGCAGGGGGGACATTCTTGTCCCACCACTTTTCCCAATCGTCGTAAAACTTGTGACTTGCAAGGTTAACGTTTGCATATACTTCTTTGAAATTTGGCCGCAGCGTATCTCCGAGATACTGCGCCAGCTCTATTTCATCCTTGAACGCAGGCATAGATCCACCCTTTACTCGTATATTTAAGTTAGATGTGTTTCAAAAACGTCGCTCTCACAGCGATGGCTCCATGCAGGCGGAAAACAACCAACTCAGTGGTCTCACGAAGTGGCTTAACAAAGTCCACTTTGTTTATGCTCAGGTCCAAACACCTAGTCAACATACATTTTAGGCACGTCACGCTAATTTGAACTACTAGGGGACGTGGATGAAGAGGCTTTCATCGGAAAGTGGGGAAATCTCACGAAATCTTGCGCGTAAAAAGAGAAAGACAAGCTTAAGCTTCTTCAAAGGAAGGCGATGATTCGTTTGCAGAAGACGCGATCTAAATGTCTAGATTGTGAGCTTCAATGTCAGTTTAGAGGGAAGGATTCTAATCGAAAAAACGAGGATTTGGCGAAAGTTCCAGAGAACTGCGGTTATAAGAAGGAGGCGGCTTCTATAGAAGCCATTAGTGACAGGCTTGCAGAATCTCTGAGTCAACAATTGAAAACTGTTAGTGCATCAAACGCAGCAGCATGGGCAGCAATCGAATCCGTCGTAAAGAGTTACCAACAATGGGAAGATTATTTTTCCAAGGTTGGACATGCTGCGGTGCTGCCTCCACTAGGATCCTACAGAGATCTTCAACCTTACTTAGAGCCAGCAAGAAGAACTGCAAGGGTATTGTCAACGTCGGTTCCGTATTTTCCTTCGAAAGAATTCTTAGTACTAAAAGAGCCTATCAAAGTCCCTCGGAAATCCGTTGCAACGAAATATATTGAAAGACTTAATTCCTGTCCTAGGGGAGAAAGAGGCTGGTCGAACTTTCAAGACTTATGCAAAGAAGCTCTTATGCATTTGTTCGTCCCTCCATTGCTTAAACCATTTGAACAGTCTCGGACAGAAGCTGGATTGCATATTAGAGATTTGATCTTCGATATTCCTTACTCGGTGAGTAGATTTTGGGGATATATCAGAGACAAATTCGACTCATCGGCTCTGGTAGTTGAATGCAAAAACTACTCATCGTGCATTGAAGGAAACCAAATTGTCATTTCTTCGAAGTATTTCGGTAAAAATAGGCTAGGTAGGTTCGGCATAGTTTTTAGCAGATTAGGCCCTGCTGAATCCGCTACTAAAGAAATGAAAAGACTTTGGACAGAAGACAACAAGTTAGTTCTATGTTTGATGGATGATCATCTGATTAGGATGATCAAACTTAAGGAAAAGAATAGAAAACCAGAAATCATGATTGATAAGGCAATTCATGAATTCTTGAGGTCCCTAGAATAGAACAGACTACTATTAACCGTGTAGAGAGATTTTGTGTGTGAAACTAAGATCGTCTGAGCAACCCAATCATTGCCCACCAGGGTAAAAGAATAGCACATAATACGCGCTCAAGCCATAGAGCAGGAGGCCAATAATTAAGCATCCTGCTGACAACATGACGAACTTGCTCTTCGTACTCCTGATCTTTATGGCATTTTGAACCATTTCGCGCGGAAAATCCTTCTGAGATTTTGGCTTAATTTCGGTCACCCAAGTCGGTCGTAGCACACCTATTACTGAGGCTATTCCGGACCCGAGTATGAAACAGAGGCCGAGCATGGTGATGATCCTCACGTCTATTGGCTTGCTGGATAACTGGGGAAGCAGGGCACCAGAGATCGCCGACACTATCGCAACTAGTTGGAGTATGGAAGTAGCGTGACCATGGGAGACATTGATTTGCTGTGCTACCAACGAAAAAGCGTGGTATCCATCGTCCGCAACCAGGGATAGGATGAAGTCAGCTTCCTGGTCCCGTGAGGAACCTGCCGTGGTTGCAGCCTCCAACGGTTTTTTCAGTGACTTCTGTTCATCTGTAACTGACAAGTGAAATTCCCACAGATGATCCCTTATTCGTTGTCGAGCTAAAAAGGTTGCCAAGAATCGTTTAGTTCCAAGATCTTGCTTAAGGTCTTGGCAATTTATCGAACGCGCATCTATACAATCCTCAGTCTGAGGAGCTTACATGTACCGGTAAATTGGTGCGTAGATCCCTGAAGCGCGTCCAGTAACAAGCGATAAATACTCCTTGTGTGTGTTCCTTGGTGCGGCCAACTTAATTTGAACCATAAATTCTTGTGCGTGAAGAGCATAGTGACACAAGATTCAAAGTGGTTTGCGTTATTTCGACTGAACTTGCAATAGAAGTTTCACTATTTTTCTCATAGATGAACTATGACAAAGAAGCTGT
>CAZQDW010000227.1:0-3633 GCA_964592315.1 uncultured Candidatus Bathyarchaeia archaeon | reverse complement strand
TTCATCGCCAAGACATCTTGCGCCAATCCTTTGAACCATTCGGCATCTCCGGTCTCCTTCCAGTGAAGGTAGGCTTGAACGGGCTTACTGCCAGCACTATCCGTATGTGTAACCAGACCATACTCTGGAAATTCAGGATCCCTGGTTACGACGCAGAAAGCTTTCGGGAACAAGTTATCTAAGGACTTCTTAAAGACTTCAATTCCTTTCTTTCTAGCGTCAACGCCAGCCTCGGCGTATTTTGATCCCATTGAATCACTGGAATTCATTAGATAGTAAACTTTCTTCCAGTTAATTTTTCGTAGCCTTCAATATATTTTCTTGACGTTTCTTGGACGATGCTCTTAGGTAGCTTCGGAGCTGGCGGCTGCCTATTCCATCCGATGGATATCAAATAATCTCTGACGTATTGTTTATCGAAGCTGAATTGGTCTTTTCCCACTTCGTATTTGTCTTTTGGCCAAAATCGGGAAGAATCGGGCGTCAGCAATTCATCAATAAGAATAACCTCGTCGTTGAGTACACCAAACTCGAACTTCGTATCGGCAATTAATATGCCATTAGACTCAGCCTTTCCGGCGCCTGATTCGTAGATCTTGAAACAAGCCTCTTCAATCTCTTCGAATCTCTCTTTCCCAACGAGCTTGATGGCATCTCCACTCGTTAATTCGACATCGTGGCCGACCTCGGCTTTTGTTGTAGGGGTCAAGATCGGTTGCGGCAGTTTCTCAGCTTTACTCAGTCCATGAGGTAACCTTATTCCACAGAGGTCTTCTCCAGCTTTGTACTTTTCCCAGGCTGAGCCGTAAATATAACCTCTGACGACAAATTCAACCTTTACTGGAGTCGCCTTCTTTACCAGAACAGTTCTCGGATCGACAACGTCGATAATATGATTCTCCACAATTTCTTCAGTCTCGTTGAACCAGTAAACCGAAAGCCTGTTTAAGGCTTCGCCTTTATGAGGGATGCCGTTGGGCAGAACGACATCGAATGCGGAGATCCTGTCTGTGGAGACGATCATCAACTTGTCGCCGAGGTCGTAGAGGTCTCTCACTTTACCTCTCTTAAACAATGGGAGAGGAAGACTCGTCTCTACGATGATGTCAATATCCAATTTTGCTCCTCATCTTTCAATATCTTCGTCAGCTTTAATAACCTCTCCTCTCTTTACACGCGTATACTTCTCGATCTCCTCATGTAGAGAAGGGTCAGCTAGTGCCAGAATCCTTATAGCTGCAAGAGCAGCATTCTCTGGCTTCGAGCAGAATAGGACAGGAACACCTGTCGGTGTCATAACGGACGAGAAGATCTTCGGCCATCCAAACTTCTCAGAGTCTGGCGGACAAGCGATAACGGGATGTCTTGTAGATCCGGCGACAACCCCTGAAAGAGCATCAGATAATCCAGCAATAGTGATATAGACTAGATAGTCCCCAGATCGCTCATACTCCTCTATCTTTCTAATCAGATAATCTGGAGTCCTATGGGCCGAAGCCACGCTATACTCGCATTTCAAAGAAAAGCCTTCTCCGGTCAGATAGCTCCCTATTCTTTCTGCGAAAGGAAGATCACTCTTTGATCCCATCAAGACAATTAGCCTGCTCTTTGACATGGAAATCACCGAGAGTGCTTTGCTTAGAGAGTAAGGAAGCCGGTCATTTAAAAATTAATACGGAACAGACACGATAACCGTGTAAACGGGCTGAAGCCAGAGGTTTGCAGGCATGTTGGAGAGAGCGGTCTGTTGTATAGTTCGCCCTTATAGGGACGAGGACTCTGATGACTATGCGGAGACTCTCTTGAAGACTTGGCCTTGCGAGGATATCCGAGAGGCTAGGGAGAATGTTGCCATAGCAGTTAGACGGACCAAGGAGAATGGAGAAGAGGAGATCTGGGTTGCTCAGGTTAAAGCGAAAGCGGTGGGCTTCATGCTGATGGGATTTACTAGAATTTGGGGGCATAAAGGCGAGGCGTTTGAGCAGGAAGCGGTTGGTATTGACTGGTTTGATGTTCATCCAGACTATCAGCACAAGGGCATTGGCAAGGAGCTGCTTCGAAAGGCGGAAGAAAGAGGGAGAGAGAAAGAGCTTCACCGCTTATTCATGCATACGGCTGTCAATAACCTAGCTATGATAAATTTTGCCTCAAGAAACGGATTCAAATTTGCAGAATACATCGAAGAGTTTTGGGGAAAAGGAACCGGAGATGCCTTTCTCCTAGTAAAGGAGTTTTAAGTCTTGCAATCGGGTTTACATGATCAGGTGTGGTGAAAAATGAGTTCTTACGATGCGTGGGCTGACGTTTACGACCTGGTTTATCAAGATGTCAAGAGTGACATCCCGTTCTATCTGGAGTATGCCCGGCAAAAGGGTTCTCCGATCTTGGAAATTGCATGCGGTACAGGCAGAGTCTTGATACCTCTCTTGGAAGCAGGCTATGAAGTCTGGGGAATAGACTCCTCTCCAGCAATGTTGGCAAAGGCTCAATGTAAGATATCGAATCTTCCTGAAAATGTGAGAAACAGAGTGCATCTAGTCCAAGCTGACATGAGAGACTTTCATCTGGAAATGCGGTTCCCTCTAGTGCTTGTACCGTTCAGGTCCTTTCTTCTGCTGCTAACAGTTGAGGATCAGATTCAAACCCTGAAGAATCTGCGAAGACACTTGAAAGATGAAGGCATTCTGATAATAGACATATTTGCTCCCTTGCATCACTATCTGGCACAAGACGGACGGCAAACAACAAGCAAGATCGTCAACCCTGAAAACAAGCACATTATACTTAGGACGGACCTTGTCACATATGACCATACTCATCAACTGATGGACGTCGACTCTATCTTTGACGAATATTCTGAGGGAGAAACCTTGATCCGCAGTCTCCATCGATCTCTGAAAATGCGCTACATCTTCCGTTACGAGATGGAATATCTTCTCAGACTTTCAGGACTGAAGATGGAGGCAGTATACGGGACATTCGACAAAAAACCACATGATTACAAAGCCGGGGAGATGATCTTCGTGACCGCGAAAGCGCGGCCTCTGCTCACGGAAGAGTCCGGATAAGACTTGGAAAAACGGAAAACGGACACGTATATCCTCTATGCACTGTGGGGAAGGTGTAAGCGTAATAGTTGGAATAGACTTGGCTGGGGTCGAGGCCAGACCTACTGAATTTTGTGTTCTAGACGGAATGGACACAAGCACTTTTCTACTTTATGCGGATGAGGAAATCGTTGAGAAGACGGTTAGTGTGAATCCGGGGGTAGTGGCGATGGACGCTCCTCTAGCTTTACCGAAAGGAAGAACCTCGCTCGAAGAGAGAAATGGGGTCCACCTCAGGCAATGCGACAAAGAGCTGAGGAAGATGGGGATTAAGTTCTTTCCGGTTACGCTCGGTCCGATGAGAAAACTGACTGAAAGAGGAATCCGGCTTAGGAAAAACCTACGGGAAAGAGAATTCGAAGTCATAGAGACCTATCCTAGAGGAGCGCAGGACTTGCTGAGAACACCGAGGAAACAACACAGTCTAACAGAACTGAGGAAGGCGCTTAGAAATCTGGGAGTTGAGGGTTGGATGATTTGATGACTGGAGACGAACTAGACGCGGTTACGTGCGCTCTGGTCGGCA
>CAZQDW010000226.1:0-3698 GCA_964592315.1 uncultured Candidatus Bathyarchaeia archaeon | reverse complement strand
ATTCTGATGTTCCCGCCGCCTGACACGTAGGTAACGACGCCTTGTTCATGGAGTTCTTCCAGCAAGTCCTTGGCTACGCTTAGGCGCAGATCGAAACGGGACGCAACTGTGTAAGGTGTTAGAATCTTCATCCGCTTTATTTCCTTTATCACATTTTCGTCATTAGAATTTGGCGGAACAACCGAAGATTTCTTGTCAGTTGATGACGAGGATGCCTTACGCTTCTCTCTCTCACGTTGGTCTTTCCTCTGCTGCATTCTTTCCATCTGTTTTAGGCTGAGCTTCTTCTTTCCACCCATCTCTTTCTTCCTCAAGTTACTGATGAAGGTGAGACTTATTAGGATTTCCTATATTATGGCGCTGATGTTTGCGTGGAACTTTCTCTGCCACTCTTCCACTGGCATTCCAAATTCTCTCTCAATGCCTTCCCTATGAATCGAGTTCATCGTGCAGAACGGGATTATTCTGCCGTCCGGGACAGCGTAATGTATGCAGCATCGCTGAACCCTCTCAAGATCGAAGTTATAGGGATCCATGAAATGCATCGCCGAGATCATCAACATTTTCCTGTGCAAATCGCCAAGGGATTTGTAGCTTCCTGTCTTCAGGAGCGGCCAGATATACTCCCTCAACATGCCGAACTTTATGTGGCGTAATGAGCTTATGAGGGCCATCTTGGCTCTGACATCATGTTCCTTCTCAGCCTCTTTGTAAACCTTCTCCAACATCTTAACGAATTTGTCAACGTTACCATAATGCGTTATTGGGATGATCTCGCCATCTTCAACGAATACATACGTCGCCATCCCACAGTGGGGGTGCGCCGTGAATTCGACATAACGCTTGCCCCTTAGGACTCCTACAGCCCTAGCTATCGGAACAACCGTTGGAACAGGATAGAAGTCAGAGACTTTGACCTTTCCACCGGTCTGCTCTTCAATGAGCCTCATAAAGTCAGGAATGGTGATGCGCATCCGTTCTCTTTCACGTTCGGGGATCCTGCCGCAGAGAGATACAGGTTGAACATTTATGCACCTGACAACATCAAAGTTTTGAACAGCGAATTGTATGATATCGCCAAGTTGATGGTCATTGATTCCTTTCACCAGTGTCACAACCAAAACAATGCTGTCCATTCCTGCCTCTCGACAGTTCTCAATAGCTTTCTTCTTTAGGTCAATGAGGTCGATGCCCCGGGTGAACTTGTAAACATCTGAATCCACTCCGTCAAATTGGAGATAAACGGTGCTTACGCCGGATTCTTTCAAACCGCGACAGTAATCGACGCTATGTGCAAGCCTTAAACCGTTTGTGTTGACCTCTACGTGGCGGAAGCCGAGTTCTTTAGCCATCTCTACAAGCCCAAATAGATCTTCTCGGATTGTGGGTTCACCTCCCGACAGCTGTAGCGCAGTGGCTGGCACAGGATCGGTTCTCCTGAGGTTTATCAGCATCCCTCTGATCTCTTCCTTTGTAGGTTCATATACGTATCCTGTTGTACCAGCCGTTGCAAAGCAGACCGGGCATCTTAAGTTGCATCGGTTTGTGATGTCAATAATTGCGAGAGCGGTATGAGACTTATGCTCTGGGCAAATTCCACAATCGTAGGGGCACCCATTCTTTACGATTGTATGCGGGTTTCGAATTCCGCTGCCGGCATACCCAAACTTTGCAGCCCGTTGATACTGCTCGCTATCTGACCAGTATAAATCTTGAAAGGATCCGTGTTCTGGGCACTGTTTCTTCATAAGAACCTTGCCGTCTTCCTCGAAGACTGTAGCATCCAGAACCTTCTTGCACTCTGGGCAGATGCTCTTCGTGCTCTTTATTGGCTGCATCCTTACCACTGGCAGTTGTAGATATATATGAATCGAACTCTATCTCTATAAGAAGGTTTCCAAACTTTTCACAAGGTGAAAGGTCGGATTGAACGAGTCTGTCACCGACGAAGCCAAAAGGATCCTCGAAGAAGTGGGGCTGACAGAGTACGAGAGCAGGATCTACCTCTCCTTATTGGAGATCGGCGTAGCAACGGCAAGCCGGGTCAGCGAGCATGCAAATGTACCATACTCAAAGATATATGAAGTCCTCAACTCTTTGGAAAAGAAGGGATGGATTGAAACGGAGAGTAGTAGACCTAGGCGATATTATCCTAAGTCTCCAATAGAAGCTCTTGACGCCGTCAAGATCCGAATGGAAAGCACAATGAAAAGTTGGGAGAGATCAGTTGGGGAGGAGCTGCAACCCCTATATGACAAGATGGAGGTCCGCGAGAAACCCGAAGTATGGATACTGAGAGGGGAATTTAACATCATTGCAAAGTTGAGGGAGATGGTGGAGAACACCAAGATCGACTTGATGGTAGCTGCCCCGACATCGGCAACATCATTTCTCAATGCTTTAACTCCAGCATTTAGTAAACTAGTGGATGCTGGTGTGAACTTGCTAGTGATGGTTCCAAGGAATACGGCCGATAATTTCCTAGATGAGATTTCCATGATTGCAGAAGTTAGAACGCGCGATTACATGTTCGGCGGAGGCGTTATATCTGATGGAAGGGAGGCTCTGCTCCTTTTGGGAGAGGACAAACCGTCTCTGGTCATATGGTCAGATCACATCGGCTTAGTGAAGTTTGCGAAGGATTACTTTCAACACCTGTGGAATACAGCGCATACAGCCTAAGGCAGGATTCCAATAACTTCTTTTATTTTTTCAGCGCCTTGGTAGAAGGCCTTTTCTTCTCTCTCGTCGAGTTCCCATTCTAATATCTTGTCAACTCCTCTCTTACTGAGGACGGCTGGAACCGCTATGCTTATGTCCGTCAAACCGTATTCGCCCTCAAGGATAATGGAGCATATTGCTATCTTCTCCTCATCTAGCAGTATCCCCTGAATGACATCTGCAGTGTTGTTGGCTGGAGCGAAGATTGTAGCGCCTTTTTTTGAAATCACTCTCAAGGCGGACTGCCTAATTTCATTCTCGATCTCTCTTCGCTCCTTCTCTGCAAACTTCTTTTCCTCTCCCTTGAACTTGACTTTGCTGAAGACTGGAACTTGATTTTCTCCGTGCTCTCCTATCGTGTAGGCTTCAATGTCGAGAACGGGAATTCCGTATCTCTTGCTCAATGCGACTCTGAATCTTGAAGAGTCTAGTTGGGCGGCGCTTCCCAGGATTCTTCTTCTCTCAAACCCTGTATATTTCCACATCAGGTAGTTCATTAGGTCTACGGGATTCGTCAAGGTCAAGACAACGAAATCCCCGTCGAGACTCCTGAGTTTAGAGGCGACATCGGTTATTATCGCCTTGTTGACCTGAAGTAGCTCCATCCTAGATTTCATTTCCGGGGTCCTAGGTTTGCCCGCTGTGACAACAATTAAGTCCGATCCTCTTGCATCCTCGTAATCGCCTGCGTAGACTCTGGTGTTGTTCCTGAAGGCTAGAGCTTGCTCTATATCCTCAGCGTTTCCTTCAGCCATCTCTTTGTAGATATCAATTAGGACGAGTTGGTCGAGTATGCCTCTGTTTGCGATTTCGTAGCTGATGCATGAACCTAGGCTTCCAGTGCCTATTATGGTTGCCTTCCTCATAGGTTGCTGTTCGCCTCGGACAAGTTAGCCTTGTTTTCATATATACATTGTGAGAGAGATACTTTTCATTCTCTATCAATTCTAATATCTCGTGCAGATGATCAATAAAGC
>CAZQDW010000225.1:0-3754 GCA_964592315.1 uncultured Candidatus Bathyarchaeia archaeon | reverse complement strand
AAACATCGGGCGAATAGAAGAAGTAACCAATCGGGGTGTAGGTCTCGTACGCGTTGGATTAGTTCGTCGTCAAAAAGGTCGCCACAAATTAAGAAGGCGAACGCCCCGAGCGACGTCTCCACATTAGAAATATCCATGCCCTGCCCATATATCCTCGAGTCTGCAGTTCTGCCATGCCACTCTGGTGTAATCCGCCGATACTTTAGCCCGATTTCTCCATCTGGTGTGAATAGCACCGCAGAGTCATAAAGTCTCTGGCATTCACGTTCTAAAATGCCAAGTGCCAACCAAATGCTCCGCTCACGAGTCTTACCTGCCAACATATCTGTTATTGGTCCAGGAATTGTCTGCCCCGGAGGCAGATCGTGAGAAGGATCTTCATTGTTGATCAGCCCAGGTAAGGCGGCTTCAGGAAAGATGACTAGATCAGCGCCACCATCCGCCGCCTCATTCGTCATATTCAAAATTGCAGCCAGATTAGCATCTATGTCGAGGAGAACACGATTTACGACGAGAGCTGCCTTCATCTTGTTCGTCCTCTCAGTTTGATTGATATATTCTGCCCAAAAGTTTGACGAAGCGAGAAATGCGGACTTATTCCAGATTATGTCTATGCTGTTTAGCTCTGAGCACACCAAATATTTTACCTCACTAGGTAATAAGTAGGAATGAAAGCAACGATGAAGGCAAACGTTGTTGTATCCTAACAGGTCACAAACTCGAAATAAATTGCGTAAGAACGTTTAAGATCACATGAAACAAGGTTGAGTAACGCTTTCCTTTTCCGGAGTTGACATACGTTTTTAGACTCGCTTGATTAGTTCACCGCATTCTCTGAATTCGAGGCATTTCTCCAGCTCAGTCTTTTTGGGGCTTCCTCTGGTTTCATGCCTGGTTGCTTTTAGGGCTCCAGCTAGGTTGGCTCGTTCTAAAGCCTCCTTGTCGTCAGAACCCTCAGCTTTTGAGGCTATGAAGACCCCTAAAAAGGCATCCCCGCATCCAACAGTATTTACGACCTTCATTCCTAAACCTTTCAGATCTATCGGTTTGACCGTGATTGCCTCCTGGGGTCCGATCATCTGGCAACCTCTTTCGCCGAGTTTAGCTAAGAGGACTATCTCTTCGTTTATCTTGGACAAGGCATCCCTTGCTACTACTGGATCGTCTTCACCAGTTAAGTTCTTCATCTCGACTTGGTTTATGACGAGGTAGTCAACGTTCTTTAACGTGTTCTTTAGACGATCAATGCCTAGGATGCTTCGAACGCCTGCATCCCAGACAACCGTCTTTCCTTTTTCTCTTCCCATCAGGGCTGCTTCTTGAATCGTTTTCACTGGCGGGTCGATAACGGTTATTGTGGATGCGTTTTGCAGCAGGGCGTAGATCATAGGCTCACGAAGATCCATTGGCATAAGTCTCAAGTTGGCGCCAAAGAATGTGTTGATCATGTTCCTGCCATCCTTGTCTATGAGTATGTAGGCTTGGCCAGACTCTTCCTTATCAAGGACCTTTATCCCCGAGGTCACAACGCCTTCGTCTCTTAAAATCTTCATCTGATCCTCAGCGATCTCGTCCCGCCCTAGGCATCCGATCAGGCTGGCGCGTTCAGGTCCGAGAATTCTTGCTGATGCTACGGCTACGTTTGCGGCTTTTCCTCCCGGAACCCTCGTGATCTTCTCAACCGCCACTTCCTCTCCAACTTCCGGAAACCTTCTTACGAATAGATTTATATCCCAGTTTATTGCGCCTAAAACTGCAACTTCAATCAAGGGAATAAGACCCCTCTTAACAAAAACATCCTTGGAATTAAAGATTTGCGGATGACCGAACCCCTGCTACAATTTTTCTACTTTCTGAGGATCTCTTCACCAACGTTCCAACTGATTCTGAAACTTGAATGATCCTGAACGGGCAGATTCAACTGGGCAAGATGATATGTCGTCTTTCTTGAAGTGGACATCTATTTTCCTAGTATTTTCACAGCCATCGTAGCAGTACGTTTCGCTAGATCGGAGATCTGGCTGTTGTTGTATCCTATGACAAAGCTCTCCAAGACGTTATTCAAAGGTCCTATCCATTTCGATGGTAAGGCTCCGGCTCCATGCATCACTCCGAGAATAGACCCCGTAGTTGCACCATTGCAGTCTGTGTCGAATCCGCCCATTACGCTTATTGTTATGCTTCGTTCATAGTCTCCTTGTCCATAGAGCAGCCCCATGACGACTATCGCTGCATTATTTATAGTGTGAACGAAATGATAGTGCCCATATTTCTCAAAGATTCTGTTCCATGTATCCTTCCAATCGCTGAACTTCTTGCTCCAGAGAACTACGTCCTTTATGGCCTCCGCTAGTCTAGACTTCTTGGGGATCACAGACAATCCTGCCTCAATGATCTTTTCAATATTGTGTGTTGCGAATGCGGCACTTATCATGGCGCCTGCAAACATCTCGCCATATATACCGTTTTTCACGTGCGAAACTATTGCATCTCGGTAGGATAATTCAGCAGCCAGATCAGGCATTCCGGGAGTCACATATCCCCACATGTCCGCCCTGATCTGGGCACCGATCCACTCTCTGTACGGATTCATGTATGTTGCTGATTCAGGTGGGAAGATGCCGTTAACAAGGTTCCTATAGGCAACGCGTTCAGCAGTGTAGACTTGCCAGTACGGAAGCAAGTAGAGCCATGTTTCGGCAACGTTTCTGGTTGTAAAATCCTGTCCGTGATTTTCGAGAATGTGAAGACCTAGGACCGTGTAGTCGATATCATCGTCACGAACCATACAGTTTATCTGCCCAAGAAACCAACCAAATCTCTTCATTCCCTTGGTCATTTCCGCAATCCTAGAAAGACGATTTTCCAGCCAGTCAGGAGCATCCTCCGGCAAGTCTTCTATTGGTGGAAAGTAATGTCGGAGCGGATAGGCATCTGCAACCTTCAGCCAATCTTCGATCTGTTCCTTACTTAGCCCTTCAACGGGTTTTCCCAACAGACAGCCGGCGCAACGACCGAGCCACCCGCCATAAATCTTCTCATAGAGTTCGCTGTCTGAAAGCTCGATTCGGATCTTCTCAGGTTCCATGGGGCGTTGAGCTCTTATCTCACGTAGCTCCGAGGGTTCTTCATAGGGAAAATCCGGTTTTACGGAGAGGGTTCCTAAAGCCTTCAAGAACCCGTTTAGTGTCGAAGCGGTTCTTCTTTCGGTCTTTGTGAATCTTTTTTCAATCTCGGTAGCATCGCAGCCTTCCTCTTTCCTCTGGATAATTTCTTCTTTTACCAGTTGTTCGAGATCTTTGATCTGCACGTAAACCTCCTCCTAGAAAAGGGGATTGACTCTTAGTGTATTTAAGTATTGGCAAATAGTGCACATTGGATTCGAGTGGACATTGAGCAAAAGTCGCGTGCATCTTTCTTCTGAAGACCCGCGGCAAAAATCTTTCATCATTGTTACTGGCGTCTATGAGTGACGTATATCTTTAATAGTCTTTTTCTGCTTTTGGATGATGGGCGAAAATATGAGGGTGATTATCGATACCGATATTGGGTCAGATGTGGATGACGCTTTAGCCCTAGCGTTGGCTTTAAAATCCAAAGAGATTCAACTGGAAGCAGTGACGCTTGTCTACGGAAATGTCGATTTGAGGGCTAAGATAGCGTTGAAGATGTTAAAGCTAGCTGGATTTGAAGGCATTTCTGTAGCGAAGGGAATAGAGAAACCGCTCCTAAGAGAACGAGAAGTATTCTGGAC
>CAZQDW010000224.1:0-3758 GCA_964592315.1 uncultured Candidatus Bathyarchaeia archaeon | reverse complement strand
TCCTCAGTGGCCCATCAACAGGTTCTTCGAGAAGAGCGAGGTCCAAGTTGAGAAATCTTCAGCGGACAAGCCTATGCCTGATTACGCAAACATGACCGACCAGGAGCTTCTAGCGCTCATCAAACGTCCTTGGGGAATCTCATACGGGGACCGCCAAGTCATACTCGGCGTTTTGAAGCGGCGAAAATTGAAAGTGGAGGAGACGCTTTGAGCGTTATAGATTATTTCGACGTAGCATATTGTGCGTTTTGTGAATGTGCATATGGTTCGCCTGAATGTTACGAATGCCCTCTATGCGAAGGCGATATCTCCGCGGAAGATGAAATCGAATAATCTTGGGAGGTTGATGAGCGTGTATAATGCTTTCGATTTGAGTATGGGAACGCTGCTGGCTGCAGCTTTCGTAGTTTTTTGTTTGGGGCGTAATGGAGAGAACCAGAACTCAGAACATCAATCATCCGTAGTTTGCTCCTAGCTCTTGATTCATATCTTAAAGCGGATTTTAGGCATGTTAGTAAGAGGTGCCTGTTTGAGAACAGAATCTTCTCAAATCCTGCTCGATTATGCTATGCCAAAAGATGAAGAAATGGACCATGTTCTAGAGCTTCTCTGCAAAGATTTGACGGATGCTGGTTATCATGCCGAGCTGAAGGAGAAGGATCCAAGGACTATTTACTTTGCGGGTGAGGATGTCTACATCTACTTTGTGATCGGCGCAATAATCAGCGGCTTCTTGGCGAGAATGGGAGAAGATCTATATGAGGCTGGCAAAAAAGCAGCTCGGGGCCCGGTTAAGCGATCCCTTGTGAATCTTCGACGAAAGTTGGCAGAGCGACATGAATGGTTCAGAATTCATCTCGGAGCGAAGAAAGATCCAACCAATCCTGATTCCCTTTTGTCAGTTGAGTTTGGCATATATGATCGGAAACACGCCATGACAGATTACGAGTGGGGGGCATGTTTGGGCTTCTTCTCGAGTGTCGTATTTCCGTCAATTCACGGACTGGTCTCGAAGGGTGATAAGCGACGGGCGGTAGTAGACTTGACTTGTGATGAGGGAAAGTGGAAGGGAACTGCTGTTGTTGAAAACGATGAATCGATTTGGCTTAACCTAGACCTCAAGAACCGAAAAATTATTCAGAGAAAATAGCTGTAATATTCCGCCTTAACGTTCCAACATATTTTGGAGTCTAGGTTCACTATTTCTGATTTGAAAACAATATGCATGTAAGAAAAAGAGGTTTGAACGCCCAAGGCCCGGGGGCGAATTCTGTTAGCCATCTCTTCGCAGGCATGTCTTCTAGTGGAGCACGTTTATTACTTTGCGTAAGGTTCTTAGTTTGGAAAGACGCTCTCCAGCAATAGTCGTGTATAGAAACGGAGGAAGTAATACTCTTGAAGTGTCGGCATCTTAAGATCGAGAGAGGACAGCTGTACTGCTATAATCTTCCGATTCCGTACAGAGTTAAGACAACACACGAAATCTGTGAATCCTGCCAAGTATACCTCATTCTGAAAGGCCAACATTGCGAATATTTGAGTGTGGGGGTTAGAAACATTGTAAGGTCAATTGGAGGCGGAGGTCAAGCGATTCCAGCCCTAGCTTGCACAAAACTTGTAAAGGAACTTTCCTCGATTAAGGAATGTGAGGATTGCCCTGAAAGATCTTCAGAGTTTCTTTCAAGGGAAGTGGTTGAAGAAACACGGAGCTTGTTGAAGACAGTTGGATTTGAAGGCCCTTTGGCAGAGTTCAATAGGGCTTTTGAGAGGGATTTGGATGGCGATAACGAAGGAGCCGTCACTGCTGCTCATAGCTCCTTTGAAAGCGCGCTCAAGTCCATACTAGAAAAGGAGAAAGTAGATTACCCTAAACATGCTACTGCTAAGGACCTGCTGGACATCCTGAAAGATAGAGGGTACATATATCCATTCCTAGACGATTTCGTAAACTCATTCTACAATCTTCTAACTGGTTTAAGTACTATTCGAAACAAAATCGGAGACGCACACGGTTCAGGAATATCTCTTAGAAAAATAATGTCAAGCTACGCAGAGTTCGCAATTCACCTAGCAGGTTCTTTTAACCTATTCTTGGTGAAGAGGTACATAGAAAGACATCAATAATTTGATTTCACAATATTCGAGGAGAAATATAATGTCTTCTTATAGGCTCCGGTTTTCGGATCGCCTGAATTGTGAAAAAGACTTACAGAACCTGACCGGTGGCATGGTCCAGGAAAGCCTGAAGCTGGACTATAAGCATCCGAGCGCTCTGCAGGACCACAAGGAAGTTGCTAAGGATGTCTCGTCATTCGCTAACTCTGAAGGTGGCGTTGTCATCTATGGAATAGTTGAAGATAAAGATCACTACCCACAGAGAATTGAGTGGATAGACAAGCGTAACGTGAAGGGAGATCCTAAAGAAACGCTCGAGAACGTGATAACATCTTTAATCCACCCTAAGATCAGTAATGTCATCATAAAGGGCGTGCCGTCTGAAAAAGATCGCAGTAAGATTGTGTTGATAGTCGATGTACCTGAAAGCCCCTTAGCTCCCCACATGGCGGATTTCAGCTATTATAAGCGTTGGAACTTCAAGGCTGAGCCTATGGAAGACTATGAAGTCAGGGCTTTGATGGGAAGAAAGGTGAGACCCGACCTCAAAGTGCTCTTGATATTCAAGGAAAGCGACTTGCAATTCGACGAGACTGGATTATCTCAACCGATAGAATTAATGGCTAGCTTGGCAAATGTCGGAAAAGCGTTGGCTCAAAACATCTGCATGTTCATTGATTTCCCAGTAAATCTCGCCATTGAGGTTGAGAATGACTTTCATAATGAAGTAAGGTGGGCTGAAATGGCGGTACCGATCAAGCGGCTAGTATGCATCAATAATAATGCCGTGATCCACCCAACCGCAACAATGCATTGGACCTTAGCCCTACTGAAAGTTCGATTTCCCCAAGATAACGAAGGCTTAATTTGGACAACTGTATATGCGAAGGATTGCCCAGAAAAGGTCGGAGGAATAAAGTACAAGATTCAAGACAACAAGCTGGGCATTCAAGAACTACCAGAAGAAGAGCATTACTAAAAGCACCTTTCAAACAGCAAGACAGGATTTCAGTTCCCTCTTCAGATAGTAGTTGATCTTGTTCTCATCCAGCCATGAGATGAGGGCTGGCAACGGTTTAGCATAGAATGATCTTGGAACATCGCAGTACTGCATGCTTCCGATGATGAAATGGTCAACGCTATGCTCCAAGTCCTCGATTATAGCTGCCGGCTTGGTAGCGCTCTCATCTAGCCTCTTGCAGATTCGAAGAATAGTTGCCTTAATCCTATTCATTCCGCCCTATCAAGAATGAGATCGAATAATAATATTCGTTGAGGTTATTTGGGCTGTTCCTCGTAGAAGAACCTGTCGCAATCGATAAGAATTTCTCTCGCGTTGTCAACACAGCATGAAGCGTCACATACTCTGCTCTTCTGCCGACGCTTTTCAAGCACTTTCCGGAGGGAATAATGTTCTCTTGCCTGGCACTGAGTTTATTCGGGTATTTGCAGCAACCATTCAAAATTGGCACTGGCAACTTTACTTTGAATCTTCATTTCCATGCGCTCTGGTACGCCGGTGACACCAAATGCCCGCAAGTAGCGTTCTGACAACTGATTACCTTCCTGCATAAACTTCGGATCAAGAGCATTAGGACCGAAGGCTTGGAGTGCCACTATGCGCTGGCCACCTATCTTACAGC
>CAZQDW010000223.1:0-3816 GCA_964592315.1 uncultured Candidatus Bathyarchaeia archaeon | reverse complement strand
CCGTTGAGAAACGCAAGGTGAAGTTCCAAACAGAGACAGGCCGAAGCGACCTCGGATGGCACTTGATATTCAAAGCAGCAAAGAGATGAAGCGAAACACCGAGGTAAGCTTAGGCTATAACCTCTCGGAGTATCGAGTGGACCAGATGCCGTGGGGGTACCAGGCATGGTTGCAGTGAGGTTATTCGACCTAGCCCTCTTTGGCATAATTGTGTGGGTTGTGGTATCAGTACTATTTCGTGTTGGGGCGTCTGTCCGATCAAGAGCGTTTGACCGCCAGATCCCTTCTGCTTCTCAATGACGCTCGGAAGGACTTCCGCTTCTAGGAACTTGGCGAAGAGGCCTGCTAGCAATCGGTTCCCTTCAGGGCTAAAGTGGAAAATGTCAAACGGAAAGTATCTAAGATCCCGTGGGAACTCGCCTGCCACATCTGCATATGGTATGCCAAACTCGTGGGCTACTTCTGCGGACAGGTTGTTGAAATGTTGAAACATACGCTCAAGCTCTCCAGGAGTAAAAGGATAGTACTTCTTATACAAACTGTCGAAGACAAACGGATTGTCTTTACGAGAGATTTCCAATCCCTCATGGGCTAGAGTGATAAATGAGGAGAGTACAACGATGCTGCCATGGTCCAAGCTTTCTCGAACAATCTGCCGCAACACTTCCCTGTAGTGTATCGCAGAGTTCTTTGGGGGATACTCGTTGAACCCGTGGGGCATGGGTTCTGGCCGACGGCTGTTCCAGCCTAGTCCGTCTGACAAAGAAAGGAAAACAGCACTGTTTCTATATAACGCGCGGTACCAAGCTGGGTAGCCATAGAGCCACTGAATCGGCTGGTTCCAATCCCATTCGAGAGGTAGAGGATTCGCATACTCCAAGACGTTGAGGTTATTCGCAGCTTCGTAAAAGATCACAATGTCTGGGCGAAGGGGGAATACTCGTTGCCTCAAAATCTCTAGGAGATCATCAATGTTATGTGCATGATGTCCTGCGTTGATGACTTCTATCACAATGTTCGGGAACCGCTGAGTCAACTCTTGCTGCAAGAAGTGAGGGTACGTTTCCAGGTCTCCCTGACTCCCTTCTGTGGTACTGGCGCCCAAGCAAACCACGCGGATAACACTTGGAGGCTTCTCAATGGAAAACTCTGGCCCTCGGAAACCCCATGAGTTGGAAGACCGGAAGATTTCCTCGCCTGGCTCTGCAGGAACAAGTTTGCCATCGCGAAATGCCATCTTCAAGTTTGGCCTGAAAAGGTATCTCGGTGCCGGCTTATCAGACTCGAAGAGTTCTAGAGGTATTGGCCAGTCCTTGAAGTACCACGGGTACTTCTCATAGAAGCGTTTGTTGTATATCTTGAGCTTGTCAAGCTCAAAAAAGTAGCGGGCATGTTTTGTCAGCGGCTGGGTCCACAACTCGTAGCCTTTGGCACTACGGGCGTATAGTTCTGCTCCCGCCAATCCTGCAGAGAGAATGATCAGCCAAACGAACCCGATCAGAACCTTCTTGCGACTCAATCAATCTTCGCCCTCAGAATACGGTTTCTGATCAGGTACCTAGCAGCACTTCACTCAGTCCTGCGTTATTGCCATAACACACATAAGCTCCCCTCAAGATAAGCATCTTGCGAGGGGCATAAGATGACACTTATCGACAGAATACTATCGAGAATCGGGACGGCCGGATCGCTCATAAAGTTCCTCTGGAAAAGAAAACTGTACTGGCTTATCCCACTCGTAATAGTCTTGATGATATTTGCGGTACTGATAATCCTCGCCTCAAGTGGGCTGGGGCCGCTGATATATCCATTCATATGAGCGCAGGATCATGCTCACGCGATCTTGGAAAAAGTGGCTGTCCGTCAGCGAGCGAATGGGAGCCACACTCGGAAGAGGCATATTAACTCTATCCTACTTCCTTCTCTTTTCAATACCAGCAATTTGGCTAACCCACTTCGTAGACAAAGTTGGAAAGACATTCGCTATCGAGACTTACTTTGTCAAGAGCGAATCAAATGTGAGACACCTACACGAAGCAAAGGAAATGTAAATGAGGATTCTAGGAATATCAGCACACTACCACGATGCAGCTGCTGCGCTGGTTGAAGACGGGATTCCAATCGCCCTTGCTCAGGAAGAGAGATTCAGCCGCGTCAAGCATGATCCGAGTTTTCCAAAGAAGGCAATCGAGTTTGTGATGAGAAAAGCAGGCGCAAAGCATGTTGAATATGTCGTTTTCTATGAACGGCCATTCCTGAAATTCGAGAGATTCACTGTCTCGACCCTGTCATTTTTTCCTCAGTCTCACCCCATCTTTAGAGAAGGTATGCTCTCTTGGATAAAAGAAAAGATGTGGATAAGAGATCAGATAGCCGATCATGTTGACGTAGATAAGAAGAACATCCTATTCATACCACACCATCTTTCTCATGCTGCTTCTGCCTTCCTTTGTTCGCCTTTCGAAGAGGCAGCCATTGTAACGATCGATGGGGTAGGAGAATGGACGACCACGGCAATAGGTGTCGGGCATCGAGAAGAAATCATTCTGCATAGGGAGATTCGCTTTCCACATAGCATAGGCTTGTTGTATAGCACCTTTACGGCACACCTCGGCTTCAGGGTCAATGATGGAGAATACAAAGTGATGGGGATGGCGCCATACGGCAATCCCACGTATGTGGAGAAAATGTCGAAGCTGATTGACGTTAAGGAGGACGGAAGTTTCAGACTAGATTTGGATTACTTTTCCTTCCATGTTTCCACAAGTCTGCCATATAATGAAAGATTTCTTGACCTGTTTGGTAGTCCGAGAGATCCCAAGATGGAACATAGGTTTGAACAAAGACATGCAGACATAGCTCGAAGTATCCAAGAGATCACTGAGAGAGTTATGGTAAATCTCGCAAAGAAGGCGCATGAAGATACAGGATTGAATAATCTATGCATAGCGGGCGGTGTCGGGCTAAACAGCGTTGCAAACTACAAGATATTAAAGGAAACGCCGATCAAGAATATCTTCGTCCAGCCAGCGGCGGGTGATGCTGGGGCAGCGTTAGGAGCTGCCTTGTACGTGTATTTCTATCTGCTTGGCAACAAACGGAAATATGTGATGGAACACGCGTATTACGGTGAAGAGTACACCAAGGAAGAGATCAGGGGATTCCTAGAGACACGAAACGTGAAATACGAAGAGTACAGTGACAATGAGATCATCAATTACATGGCAGAAGAGATCGACAAAGGAAGCATACTAGGTCTTCTGCAAGGATGCGCTGAGTGGGGGCCAAGAGCACTTGGAAACAGAAGCATACTGGCAGACGCAAGAAGAAAAGATATGCTAAAGATAGTCAATCTTAGAGTCAAATTCCGAGAAAGTTTCAGACCATTTGCACCATCCGTATTGTACGAGGATGCAGAGGAGCTTTTTGAAATACCGGCTGACCATTATCCTTCCAGATTCATGCTATACGTCTGTCCAATGAAAAATAGAACTCTGCTTCCTGCGATCACTCACGTTGACGGTTCAGCAAGGCCCCAAGTCGTTCTGAGGCAGTTCAGTCCGAGATATTACAGGCTCTTGGAGAAGTTCAAGGAACTTACAGGAATCGGCTGCTTCCTGAACACTTCCTTTAATCTGAGTGGAGAACCGATAGTCAATTCACCGAAGGATGCGTACGATTCATTCTCAAGAAGCGAGATGGATGTCTTGGTGCTAGAGAAATTTATCGTACAAAAAAGGAATATGCCGAAGCACAACGAGAGAACAAGTCGAACACATGAAGAAAGCACTTAGCCAACCATGGTTGGAGTGAGGT
>CAZQDW010000222.1:0-3839 GCA_964592315.1 uncultured Candidatus Bathyarchaeia archaeon | reverse complement strand
GTACAAGACCACGCCGGATATCCTCGTGATCGGAAAAGGACTGGGGGGCGGATTTCCGCTTTTCGGATTCTTATCGCGAGAGGATCTTAAGCCCTTCTCACCGGGAGATCATTCGTTCACCTTTGCGCACTTTCCAGTCTCGATGGCGGCGGCACTGGCAACGATCCAGGTGATTGAACAAGAGCACTTGATTGAGCGAGCGCAGCGACTGGGAGCGCAGGCCACGGCACGTTTGAGAGAGATGCAAGAGAAGTACGAACTGATTGGGGATGTCCGCGGACCGGGGCTGATGATCGGGGTGGAGTTGGTGAAGGATCGCAAGACCAAGGAACCAGCGCGGGAAGAGGCACACGAGTTTGTCACCGAGGGATTGAAGCGCGGTGTAATCTTCGGCGAGTCCAAGTACAATAGACTGGGCAACGTCGTCAAGTTCAAGCCTCCGCTGGTGACTACTGAGGCACAACTTAGCCTTGCATTGGATGTGTTCGAAGAGATCGTGAAAAAACTGGACGGTGAATGAGCGAGAGCAGGATCTGAGAAGAGGGCTTCATAGCGTTGTCAAAAGATCATCCCAAAAGCCGGATGGCATTCAGTTGTTACCTGCTTGAAGACGCAATCTAACGTATAATCCGGTAGAGACGCTAATGGGCCGCAAGGGTGCCTTAGCGCGGTTCAAAGGAGCCAGAGTGTGGAATAGAGTGAGTTTTCTATGCAAGGTACCTAGATTCGATAGTTGGCAATGAAGGATACCGTGTCCTATCCCAGTTTTCCAATAGCTTCACCCCTAACGGCTTTTCTGACTGCAGTGCTTTCCTTTGTCAATGTCTCCATGTTGCGGGGAGATATCAGCACCACTCTTGGGAATTTCTCTTTGAATAATCCCGCAGATCTACTGAATAGTTCCGGGTTACAAAGATTCTTCAGTGAGGAAAGGCGCCAGTCTTCTAGCAGATCGACTATAGTATCTTTCCCAAACCTGTTGAACACGTCGGCTAGAACAGAGGTTACAATCGCGTTGTTTGAGATGACCGCTATCTCGGCTTCCCGGATTGCATATTGGTTACCATTGAAGGAGACGGTTAGACCACCATTTTCACGAACCAGTCGGAAAGGTTCAACATCTGTGATGCTGTCGCCCACGTACATGATGTCAGAAAGCCTAGTACCGACCCTGCCTGCAACACCTTGAACAGCCTTTGCTTTCTCAGATCCTCCCACAGGGTTGATTTCGATCAGCGTCTTGCCAGCAGACATGCCAGCGATCGTTTCCCAAAATATCTCATCCAGCCTTTTAACGGTCGCCTGATCCCTTAGGCAAAAGTCATGTATCGATTTGGCATTCGGAGGTATCTCGATCATCGGCTTCTCGGCGATCTCTTGGCTCAGAGCCCTTAACCTCACAATTTCGTCCTCTCCAAGCACGTATCTGTCGATGTCCAGCCTGGTGCAGTAAACGTTCTGGCTGGGAAACCCTATTGCCTCGCAGATTGAGAAGATGTAATGCTCGTAGCTGGTGCTTATGATGAACGCCGGCATGATGCCTTTGACAAAGCGTAGCATATCATCGGCGCCTGGAACTAGCAGAATATTCTCCGATGAGAATTGCTTCATCTTCCTATTTGTTGCACCATAAGCCCTGAGAAACGGAACGATCAACTTGAGGGTGTCTCCGGCTTTGTAGCCCTCCCTCTTGGCGATGTCCGCTAAGACATCGTCGTACTTGCTTACTAATGAGAAGAAACGATCGCCATGAGGAATAAAGTGGCTGGCCAATTCGAAGGCATTGTCATTCTTCGATATGGGACCCTCACAATCGGAGACGAAGACTCTGCGGTTCTCTGACGCGATGACTGATCCTGTTTCCATCAAGCCCTTCTTAGATGCTCCATGTGTCTTGTGCTTTTTTCAATATGATCCTTGGAGGCGATGTCGCTTCTGTTCCATAACCCCCCACTCTTGATCGCTGCTATGCCCTTGAGGGATAGTTCTCTCGCCCGGTGGATCGATTCGCCTATGCCGACCACGCAAACGGCTCTCGACTTGAGAGCGTAAATTTCACCATCTCTGAGCTCCATTGAGGCAGGGTAAATCCTCATGTTTTCGTCATGTTCAGACGCAAGTTTTTCCGCTTCCTTTAAGATCACTGGCGTGTCGACTGCCTTGGGATCTACGTTTTTGGGGAATACGTTCACGTATCCGCCGTAACTCGGGGGCACCTTATAGGTCACAACAGTTGCCTTACCATCAATCTCAATCCTGGTCAAGCTTCCATCAATGATCCTGAAGCAAACATCAACGAAATCTTGCTTCAAAATTGGCAGGATATTCTGGATCTCGGGGTCTCCAGGCCTACTGTTGTTCTCAAGAATCTTCGGTCCTTTGCCCGTGTGCATGAAAGCCGTATAGAAAGGTATGCCTCGCAAGCCGGGGTTGCTCCTTCTCCCTTTTAATTTCTTGAACATTCTCTTGATGACTTCTTCCTCTTTTCTTCTATCGTTCTTCGTCATGAAAGGAAGACAGTCTCCTACATCCTTGTAGGAGCCCATCCCGCCGGTGTTCGGTCCCTTATCTCCATCGAAGGCTCGCTTGTAATCTCGGGTTTCAGGCAACGGGACTACGTGCTTGCCATCACAGAAAGCTTGGAAACTGGACTCTTCGCCGTCTAGCTTCTCTTCAACTATGACCGCTCCCTCTTCATAGTTAGCTAGAAAGTGCTCCAGAAGTTGATCTCTCGTGTTAAAGTGATCACCCCAGACGCCCACGCCTTTTCCAGCTGCAGGAGCATCGGGTTTAACGGCGACTTCGTTATTCAACTCGTCCAGCCAATCGAACAATTCCTTCTTAACGTCGCTTATGTTCTTACAGGCTTTCGGATCGAAGACTCTGAACCTTGGATTTGCCTCCGGCATAACCTCCTGAAAAAGATATCGCTGGGCCACTTTGCTGCCCTCAATCGCGAGCTCCTTGGTTGGGCAGATCGTAGGTATCTTAGTCTCCTTCTCAATAAGGTCTCTAACACCTTCAATTATCGGTTTTTCAGGCCCAACTATCCCAAAATCTATTTTATCTTCAAATTTCTTTGCAAATCTGCAAATGGCATCTATGTCCAAAGTTGGAATCGTTACGTGTTCTTTCGATCTCTTCAGGTTGAACGGGTTTCTCTGCTTATCCGCGACATAAAGGTCAACGAGGTACTTTTCACTTCTGTAGAATGCGTCAACTATTGAGGCTTCTCTAGAACCGTAAGAAACGACTAGAACACCAATTCTTTCCATAGTATTTACCGCAAGATATCTGAGAGACAATAGATTATAAAGATATCAGACGTTGAGATGGCGATGTCTCCCGCAAAGACCCTTCAAATCTTCAGCAAGCCTACTATCCTGCATGACCTTAAGAGTCTCTAACAACTCATCCATTAAGTTGGCCGCCCTCTCTAACAATTCCTTCTTTTCACCTGTCAAAAGACCTATTTTTCCCTTCACAACCTCTCCAGAACATAAAATCTTTACAGAATCTTTTGACTCTTACCCTTAGAAACACAACCAAGATAAGTCTGAATATTGGCAGCCCGGGATAGGTTTACATTCCCGTTTAAATTTCCCGCAAAAAGCAAGTTCTAAGCAGTTTTTGCCTACTACTTTGCATGATTTATACTAAGTTTTCTTCGTTGATTTTTGTGCGGGCGGAACTATCTACCATAACGCATCCGTCTGGTCTTCAGAATTTAGCAAATTGCCTTCTTTTTTCGGTCAATATATATCGCATAGATTTTTTACTAATTCAGTCTGGAGTAGTGTAGAATCGGTAGATAAAGTCCTTACTATTGCTCACGAGAA
>CAZQDW010000221.1:0-3856 GCA_964592315.1 uncultured Candidatus Bathyarchaeia archaeon | reverse complement strand
TTCCCACGGCGATAGTGCACACTATCGAGCCCGCTTCTGACGCTTTGAGCATGGAAGAGGTTGTTAGGCTTTTCAGCAGGGCTTTTAAGCAGATTTGCGGCTTGAGCACTTAGAAATTTAGCGCGTCTCGCCACAGAAGCTGGTCTGACCCTAGTATTTTTCAGCCCCTACCCCCCCTAGGTTTTTTCTTCTAATGAGGATTGCCTGTTATGGTTGAGGTGAGAGACTTGGACAAATTTTCGAAGGTTTTGGTGACTGGTGGGGCTGGTTTTATTGGTAGTCATCTTGTTGATAGGTTGTTGGCTGAGGGGTTTGAGGTTTGGGTTTTGGATGATTTTTCTGCTGGGCGGATGGAGAATGTTTCGTGTCACACGGGTGTGAGGGGTTTTCATTTGGTGCGTGGGGATGTTAGGGATTTTGGTTTGGTTGAGAAGGTTGTTGATGGGGTTGATGTGGTTTTTCATTTGGCTGCTTTGGTGGATGTGGCGTTGTCGGTTGAGAATCCGGTTTTGTTTGATGAGGTTAATGTTGTGGGGACGCTTAACTTGCTTAAAGCCTGCGTGGATTCCGGTGTCAGAAGGTTTGTGTTTGCTTCTTCGGCTGCGGTGTATGGGGATTCGGAGCCTCCGATGAAGAGGGAGGACATGCTTCCTAAGCCCATATCCCCTTATGGAGTTTCGAAGCTGGCGGCGGAGAACTACGTTCGAGTTTTCAATGAGTTGTATGGGTTGGAGACTGTGTGTCTGCGGTATTTTAATGTGTATGGGCCTAGGCAGGGTCTTGCTTCTACCTATAGCGGAGTGATAACCGCTTTTGTAAGTCGATTGTTGAAGGGGCAGTCGCCTGTTATTCACGGCGATGGAAGTCAGACTAGGGATTTTGTGAATGTGGATGATGTGGTGTCAGCTAATATGTTTGCTTTAGAAAGCAAGAGTGCGGTCGGTGAGGTTTTTAACATTGCCAGCGGCACGGTGGTTTCGATAAGTGAGCTGGCAAGGATTTTGCAGCAGTTCACGAACACTGGGCATTTGAAACCGGTCTTCACGGAGCCGAGACCAGGCGACATTAAACATTGCTCAGGTGACATTAGTAAAGCTGAAGAGCTTCTGGGTTTTCACCCAAAAGTCCAGCTTAAGGATGGTCTGTCGAAATTGGTTAAATGGCAATTAAATGCAATACACGCTGTTAAAGCATGAATCTTCTCACGTAATTGGGTAGGGGTGGTTGATGACTATCCTGGTATGTGGTGTTGATGGATACATAGGTTGGAGCCTTGCAGTTCGGCTGGCAACAACCGTGGAAGATGAGGTGGTTGGTGTTGATAACCTTGGAAGGAGAAAGTGGGTTAAGGAGGTCGGTTCATGGAGCGCCATTCCTATTCCGTCGATAGAAGAGAGGATTGAGGCGTTTAGACGGGTTCTAGGAAAGAAAGCTCCAAGTTTCGTTTATGGAGACCTCAGAGACTTTGGATTTGTCCGCCACATCCTTGATAAGTACAGACCTCACACGATAGTTCACTTGGCTGAACAGCCTTCGGCTCCCTATTCGATGATAGATGCTGAACATGCGGTCTTTACACAGTCCAACAACATTGTGGGCACCCTCAACCTACTATATGCAATTCACCAAGTTGTTCCCGATTGTCACTTGGTGAAGATGGGTACGCTAGGGGAATATGGAAGACCAAAGATTGAGATCCCCGAAGGGTTCTTTGAGATAGAGTATAGGGGAAAGAGAGACGTTCTGCCTTTCCCGAAGATGGGTGATGATTGGTACCACTGTAGCAAGATCCACGACTCACAGAACATCATGTTCGCGTGCAAGGTTTGGGATCTGAGATCGACGGACATCATGCAGGGCATTGTGTACGGGATTCGAATCGAAGAAATGAATGGTCCCGAGCTGGCAACTAGGTTTGACTTTGACGCCGTGTTCGGCACTGTCCTGAACAGGTTCTGTGCCCAAGCTCTTGTGGATTTTCCCTTGACAGTATATGGTACCGGCGATCACATAAGCTCTTTCATATCTCTGAGAGACTCGGTAAGATGTCTACAGTTAATAATAGAAAATCCGCCTGTCAAGGGCGAATACCGCGTACTAAATCAGCTCGAGGAGTTGGTTCCGATCAAGGAGGTGGCTGACAGGGTGGTTAGGACGGCTGCGAAGCTCGGGATTAATTCCGTGGCCCAGAACATAGAGAGCCCTAGAGTCGCCATAGGGGAATCTGATTACTTTGCTGTGGATCGTGCGAAACTCAAGGCTCTCGGCTTCAGGCCGGAACACTCCATGGAACATGAACTCGAATTGATGTTGAGCGACCTCATCAACTACAGAGACAGAATTGCTGCGAAGAAGATCCACATAATGCCAAAAATCTACTGGAAAGCATAAAGAACATCTATTAGTTTGCTGGAAATGCGAAACATTCGGGGTAGTCGTTTGATCTCTGAAACCGCGATTGCAGAACTCAGGAAAGATATTCCCCTGCTCAACAAGAAGACCTATCTCGACAATGCTGGTGTAGGGGCCTGCTGCAGACAGGTATATGACGCGTTTCTGGATTACTCGCGAGACTACGTCCACAACCGACTTGGTGTTGGAGGAGATGTAGAGAAGTGGATGGACAAGATTTTAGATACGAAGAAACAGTTTGCTAGATTGATAGGAGCGGGTGAAAGTGAGATATTCTTTGTACCCACTACTACAACTGGACTCAATCTTGTAGCCAACATGTTAAACTATCGGCGGGGCAGTAACGTGGTCACAAATGACATGGAGTATTTTTCAAACGTGATTGTGTGGCTAAGACAAAGGGATAGAGGAGTGAACACAAGAATAGTCAGTAATAAGAACTGCGAGATCAATGATGAAGATGTTCGTCGCATGATCGACGATGATACAGTGGCGTTGGCTGTAGGACAGGCTGGATGGTTCAACGGGTTCCGGCACGACCTATCTCTCTTGAGTGAGATAGCACATGAGAAAGGAGCTTATTTGGTTGTCGACGGCATTCAATCTGTTGGCGGAATGAAGATAGATGTCAAGAGGGAGGGAGTAGATTTCTTGACTGCTGGAACGTACAAGTGGTTGCTGGGTCCGGGCGGAGCTGCCTTTCTCTTCATTGAAAAGGAGATCGCTGAAGAGCTGAGTCCCGTCTTCATATACGGGCACACTTTGAACGAAGGTGTTATTGAAAAAAATCTTTACGACGAGTTTGATCTATACGATCTTTCGTATGGCGACTTGGCAAGGAGACACGACATGATTGTTTTTAACCGAGCCGCCTACGTGGGCAGCTGGGTTTCGATGAATCTTATCCTGACGTATGGAATCGAAAACATAGAGAATAGAATTAATGAACTCTGCGAGCATCTCATCGGGGAGCTTCTGAACCTGGGATTCGAACTGCAAACACCTCTGTCTACCAAAAAGAGATTTGGAATCGTCAATTTCAAGGTGGCGGACAATAGGAGTGCGGCAAAGAAGCTGGAGGAGAGGGATGTGATTGTTGCGCCTAGAATCGGTGGACTGAGGGTTTCTCCGCACTTTTTCAACACGAAATCAGACATTGACAAGTTCATCGAGGAACTTCAGACGATAAAGCTTAGGTAAGGGAGGTTCGAAAAATGAGGATTTTGGTTGCTGGAGCAGATGGATACATTGGATTTTGTCTTTCTATGCATCTTGCCAGCAATGGATTTGATGTTGTTGGCGTTGACAATTTCTCACGGAGAAGGTGGGTTGCTGAAGTTGGATCCCATAGTGCGACGCCGATAAAGTCGATGCCAGAGAGGCTGATGGCTTTTGAGCAGGCTTTTGGGAGAAGGATGGATTTTGAATATGGAGACTTAAGGGA
>CAZQDW010000220.1:3248-3894 GCA_964592315.1 uncultured Candidatus Bathyarchaeia archaeon | reverse complement strand
TGTCCAAGAAGGCTATGGTCTTCTCGTCTCCGGTCTCTGTCTTCTTTGTCACCCTCACCCTTCCTGAGGTGATGATATAGAGGCTATCTCCCCGGGAACCCTCCGAGAAAATGAGGGTGTTTGGAGCATAGGTCCTCCCGGTCATGACTGAAGAGATCCTCTTAAGGTCTTGATTTCCGAGATCTTTGAAAAGGGAAGCGTCCTTGAAGGCCAAGACCGAGTCTACTGTTGAGGTTCCCCTGGTTCTTCTCTCCCTGTTCATCTTCACAGGTTCCTCCGTCCCTTCTCACCCCAGGCTTTCCACTCCTAAAACTTCGATAGGAAGATGGGTTCTACCTCCGAGAGAGCATGTGTCACGATCTTGTGTGAAGTCACTTGAACTCCTTGCCACGAATTCCGTAACTTCGCAGTTTCTGGTGGAGGTTCTGGCGAGCGATTCCAGCGAGCTGAGCTGCCCTCGTTATGTTCCCTCTCGTCCTGGTCATGAGCTCCACTATGTATTCCTTCTCGAATCCCCTCTTTGCCTCTCTCAGGGGGAGGTCCAAGAGAGGTTCCCAGGTTAACCTGGGGAGAAGCAGATCACCGGGGAGCTCTTTAACCGAAACGGGCTCAGCCCTGGCTCTGGGAGCGATATCTTCAATGGAAT
>CAZQDW010000220.1:0-3238 GCA_964592315.1 uncultured Candidatus Bathyarchaeia archaeon | reverse complement strand
ATGGAATCCTCTATCCCTTCCACCCTACCCCTCCAGTTGGAACTTGACGTCCGCTCCGTCAACCAGAGCTGTTCCCGAGGCGCCGGCGATGTACATGGAGGGCTCCCTACGGTGCCCTGACGCCTGTTTAATGCTCCGTTCAGCCCGATCTCGTGGACAGATCCACTCATCTACAGCCTGGAGCAGGGCGTCCTTTAGCTCTTTGTCAACAACAGGGTCTCCACTTGCCATAACCTAAAGCCCCTCCGCGTTCGAGAATAACTCTACCATACACTTTAGCAAGTTTCGTGCCCGATTTCACTTTTTGTGTAATGGGTTATAGTACAAGGACTTGCTTTGACAGTTGTGTGCACAGGCCCCGGGAAATGTCACATTTGGATGACAGATGTCACATCGCTGCTACCGGCCTCAGGATGATGCGCATCCCCGATTCCTTCGCGACCTCTTGGACATACCTTCGTGCTTGGGCCTCGGGCCCCGATTATTCGTGAGATTTGGGTTATTCAACGTAACCCTATCCTGTGACGCGGGTTCCGAAGGCCACACGAAAAACACTCTGTTGATCGGGACGGGGCTGCGGGCCTAACGGAAATTATTCACGGCTTCACGTGAATAATCCAGGCTAGTGCCGTACCAACTAACATTCTATAGCTTTCGATCGTGACAGCTCTTAGGAACGACCTTAAGAGAAAAGAGACCCCGCATTATAGTTGGTTTGTTGGTACGGCACTAGTCAGAGGAAGGGACTGTGTAGCTGCATCTTAGAAGCAGTAGTGGTCCGTGCGGGAGGCTGGAGTCGGAGTGAAAAGGAGAGAATTAGGGGGGGGGACACTATTCCGAGCCACGTCTCCCCTTTTTGAAGAAGAAGACGTGGTTCTTCGCACTTTGCTTTGCCTTCAACAGGGCTTGGATGGCTTTGGAGACCAGCTCCTCTTCGTCTTCTGCGTCTGATGGATAGGATGATATGCCAACTGATATGGTGAGCTTCACGTCGGAGGGGCCTGCGTCCGTGTCGAAATGAGTCGCTTCCACCGCTTCCATGAGACGTTTTGCCAGGATGAGGGCTCCCTTCTTGTCCGTCTCAGGGGCGGCTACGGCGAACTCTTCGCCTCCATATCGGGCCACAATGTCCACTCTGCGCGTCAAATCCTTCAGCGCCCGAGCGATCTGCTGCAGAGCCTTGTCCCCGGCAGGATGGCCATGGGCATCGTTGTACCACTCGAATCGGTCAACATCTATCATGAGGAGGGCAAGGGGGTGATGGTATCTCTCTGATATGGCTATCTCTCTCGAAAGTAGTTTGTGGAAGTGGCGGCGATTGTATAGCTGGGTTAAGCTGTCAACTATGGAGAGCTCCCAGTACCCAGTTCTCTCGCTCTTGCGAGGAAGGAGTGACTCCCTCTCCTCATGAGCCATTCGCTGTTTCAGAAGGGCCTGCTCCACTATAGGCCTGATTTTGTCGAGGGTAATCGGTTTCACTACATAGGCGTAGGCGCCCTGATGTAAGGAGTCAATAGCAGCCTCCAGCGTGGCAAATCCGGTAACCATGATCACCACCATTTCTGGATGCAGCTCTTTCAGTCTGCTAAGTAGGTCTATGCCAGCCATGTCCGGGGGCCTCATATCCACGAGGGCGAGGTTGAAGGAATGCTTGAGAGCCTTGGCGATGGCGTCTCCGGCCTCCCCAGCACTCTCCGTCCTGTATCCCAGTTCCCCGAACAGGGCCGCAAGGCTCGTGCAAATCTCTATATCAGCATCAACAATCAGTATGCTCTCGGCTTTCTTCATGCGACACCTTTCAGGCCGTACTTCTTCAACTTCTGGTAGAAGTTCTGGCGGGCTATCCCTGCCTTCTTGGCCGCCGTAGCCACATTCCCCCTACTTCTCTTGAGTACCTCCACCACATATCTCTTTTCAAAAGCGTCCTTTGCCCCCTTAAGTGGGAGCGAATGCAAGGGGGGGTCCTCATCATCGGTCTCCACTCTGAAGATGGAGGAGGGAAGGTCCTCGGGGGTGATCATCTCCCCCTCCGCCACTGCCGCGCCGTGCTCAATTGCATTCTCGAGCTCTCTCACGTTACCGGGCCAACTGCACTCTTCTAATATTCTCATTGCCTCCTTGGATATCTTCTTGACCTTCTTCTCTTCCAAGAAGTGGTGGACGAGAAGCGGTACGTCTTCCCTCCTCTCCCTCAAGGGGGGGAGAAGTATCTTTACTACATTCAGACGGTAGAAGAGGTCTTGTCTGAACTTCTTGTCTCTCACCAGGGCTTCAAGGTCAGTGTTTGAGGCGGCGATTACCCTCACATCCACCTCAATCTCCTGGGTTGCCCCTAGCGGCATAAATCTCGACTCCTCCAGAACTCGCAAGAGCTTCACCTGGGTGGGATAGGGCGCGTTTCCTATCTCGTCGAGGAAGATGGTCCCGTGGTCAGCAACCTGGAAGATGCCCCTCTTCCCGGAATATGCTCCGGTGAACGCTCCTTTCGTATGCCCGAAAAGCTCGGACTCGAGGAGAGTCTCTGGTATTCCCCCACAGTTTATGGGGACAAACCGTGCCTTTCTTCTTCCGGAGTTATAGTGGATTGCCTTGGCAACAAGTTCCTTCCCTGTCCCGCTCTCACCTTGGATGAGAACCGTTGTCTTGAGGGGAGCTATCTTCTCTATCAGCTTAAAGACCTCAAGCATGGGCTTGCTCGAGCCGAGAATGGAGTCGAACCTATATCTCCCCTCCAGTTCTCGGTGAAGCTCTATGTTCTCGTCCAGGAGGGCCCTCTTCTCCATTGCCTTCTTGACTGCCAGGCTTATCTCCTGAGTCCCAAAAGGCTTCTTCAAGTAGTCAGAGGCTCCTAACTTCATCGCCTCCACTGCCGACTCCACAGAGGCATATCCGGTAATGATAATGACTGACGTGTCAAGTCCGAGACCCCTCACTTCTTTGAGAATCGCGAGGCCGTCCATGTCCGGGAGCTTGAGATCGAGCAGAAGGAGGTCAAAGGGCTCAACTCTGAGCCGGTCCAGAACCTGTGAGCCTTCCTCCGCGCTCTCTACCTCGTATTCCCCCTCCAGGGTCTCCTTGAGGAGTACCCTCATCCCCTCGTCGTCATCCGCAACCAGAACCTTGCCCCTTTTCATAGCACTGTCCTACTAAGAATGATACAGCTAAATCATAAAACTGTCAAGAGATTGTGACGGAGAGCTCTGGAAGAGTCCTCTTTACCACAGAAATCACGGAAACT
>CAZQDW010000219.1:0-3899 GCA_964592315.1 uncultured Candidatus Bathyarchaeia archaeon | reverse complement strand
CCTGCTTGCTCTTCTAAGCTCTGAATTGGCCTAAGTAAAAGACCGTCATTGGTATCTTCTATCAGTACCCTTGCGCCCTCATCTATCCTATACTTCTTTCTGTACTCTGCTGGAATTGTCACCTGACCTTTTCTCGTCACTAGGAGTTCCTTCATCTGAAATCTTCGCGCTGCTTTGGAATGAAAGTAGACTTGAATCTTTTTGTCCCACTTAGGCGAAACGAGTCGACCAAATATAGAAATATAACTCATACTTGTGAAGATGGGTCGTAAAATGGCCCGTAATCTACTATAAAATTTTCTCTAGCTTTTCGTTTAGTTGTTTAACAGCTTCGGAATCCCTTTTCACTGCACTCAAGGGCATCCAATCTTCGTAGAAGTTTTGGTGAAGGGTGTTAGCTATAGAGAAGAGCTTAACAATATCCGGATCGTCGAGTTCATCGGCTAACTTATCCACGAATTCCCATAGATCTCTATGACTTCTCAACTCTATGCCCCGCTTAGCGGCCACGCTCTTCACAATCTCAGCCGCCGCGCCCCAAAGTTTCTCCGAAGCCTGAACAGAATCACCTTTAGCCAAGAATTCCTCCGCTTCCTTAAGGTACTTACGATTGAGGTTGAAGTAATGCTTAGCCATAACTATAGTCCTCTCAAGTATCTTAGAGTTCAGCTATCTAATTAAGATTTTCCGTAGGAAAACTTTGCCAACACACTGACGCGAGGATAGATATATAACTCGAATTTGAACCCACCTTATAAAGGTGTCATCACACATTTGAGAGGAAATGCCTTTTTTCAGCTAGAACAAAATATGTCATGACAGGTGTAATGACACATATGATAATATTTTCACTGTGGAACCCGTATTTCGGTAGTTTTTCTCAACGCATTAAATGAGACATGGCCTCTGTGATGGCACTAAATCTGGAAAATTGATCAATAGCGCAATTGAGCCATCATATCGATCTACAATATTCCTTCTAATACGCCAATAGATAGAAGGTAAGTAGTTAGGGCTAGAACATAAAGCAAGGCTTGTCGTGGAAGGCTATAGAGGAACTTTGAATCCTTATACAACTCTCTGAACCTTGGTCGAATAACGAAGAGGCAAAAAAGAATGGGGACGACTATTGGTGGTGAAAACATGAATAACAAGGTTACTATGATGTGCAATGGACTGCCGGTGCCGCCCGGCGATGGTTGCCCAGCCAAGCGTCGTAGAGGCATGACCGTTCCACCAAGTAACATGATGTCAGCTGTGAGAATGAACGATGCATAGATCCAAGCGAAGGACTTTAGAACGATCTTGTATTCCATTTTTCTCGCTAGATGGCTCGAGAGCCAAACTGTGGCAAGCACTACCATCGGAAAAACTAGAACTCTCACCAAGGTTAAGCTCGCTATCTCGTATGGCTTGAGTGGATAAAGCTCCGGGAACTGACACAGGGCCGCAGCGATTACCGCCAAAATCATGACAAGCCACTCGAAAGCCTTGTCTATCTCAGGCTCCATCCACATCACATCATCTTATTTAGTCTTCCAATCTTAAGAAATTTCTTTCTGTTAACACTTCTGCCAGTTCAACAACATTTTCCGGCTGACGATCTCTTTCCTTGAGAGCCCCCAACAGAATTTGGGGAAAAGATCGTCTGAGACTCTCGGCTACTTCATTGAAGTACACTATTCGGGGTTAAACAGTTTAGCTCTCGATGTGGCTTTGTGTCATGACGTCTATAGTGAAAGATGTCACGACGTTTTTCCCCTAGAAGCCCGATTCGGTTTACATTTGGGGATGGTACGGGGATCGGATTTGAACTCACGAATCACTTTGGGACAGCCGCAGATAATGAACACCTTCAGAGCTTGCCAACAAAAGTTGAACATATTTGGATCCAAATAGAGGGCTAGAAAGACTTTGCGCACACACATACGCTTCTATTTACCGAACTTCCTCTTACGCTTCTGATAGATCCTTATCGCCCTCAAAAGGTCTATCCATCTGAACTCAGGCCAGTAAACATCCAGAAAGCAAAGCTCGCTGTAGGCTGACTGATACAAAAGGAAACCGCTCAGCCTCTCTTCCCCCGACGTCCGGATGATAAGGTCTGGATCCTGTTTAGGCATGTGAGAAGTGTAGAGGAACTTTTCGAAAACATCCTCATCTATATCCTCAGGCACCATCTTCCCCTCCTTCACGTTTCGCGCTATCTCCTTGGTTGCATCTATTATCTCGGCTCTACCGCCGTACGCCAGGGCTATGTTCAGGAAATGTTCATCGTAGTCCCCCGTAACCATTTCAATCTCATTAATCATCTCCTGCAGTTTCTCCGGTAGAAGGTTCAATCTTCCGATAACTTTCACCCTAACCCTATGCCTGTGAATATCTTCATTTTCTAAAACCTCGCGCAACTTTTCTTCGAAGATCGTCATGAGTTCCTCCACTTCCGTGGGCGAACGACTAAAATTCTCTGTCGAAAATGCATAGAGCGTCACGGACTTAACACCGAGCTTTAGACACCATCTAAGGAGTTCCTCGGTCCTCTTTGCGCCGAAGTGGTGACCAATCCATGGATTCAAGGAATGGTCGACAGCCCACCTTCGGTTTCCGTCCAAGATAATGGCTATGTGCTCCGGCTTGACCCCCTGCCCTACCTGACTCCATAGCCACTTCTCATACAACCTGTAAACGCCGAATATCGACAGCAAAGTATTAAGCATCTTCCAACCTCAAACTCTTGCTTCCTTCAATGACCCAGGGCAAGGGCACTGGCGGACTCTTGGCAAGTCTCTTATGACCTCTACTATAGTTTGTTGAATCTTCGGCATCACGCTCTTCGAAACTTCCATCACCTCTCTGGTCGTTAGCTTAGGTTGCACTCCGGCAGCCATATTCGAGACGAAGCATAGGGTTGCGTAACAGATTTCCAGCTCACGCGCCAGTACAGCCTCAGGAATACCCGTCATGCCCACAATGTCGCCTCCGAGCTTCCTGAACATATGAATCTCAGCAGGAGTTTCATATCGTGGTCCATCTGTACAGACGTGGACTGCGCTATCGAGGACTCTCTCAGTAATTTCCTTCGATTTCGCGATCAATACCTTGCGGATTTCTGGGCAGTAAGGCTGTGAGAAATCTATATGCGTAACGGGAGCCTCATCATAGAAGGTGAGGTAACGCCGTTTAGTGAAATCGATCAGGTCATGCGGAACAACAGAGTCGCCCGGTTTGAAGTCCAAGTTTATCGCCCCGACGGCATTAGTGGCAATGATCCTTTCAACGCCGATCTCACGCAATGCACAAATATTCGCGCGATAGTTGACCTTGTGAGGGGGAATCGAATGCCCGACATCATGGCGCAGCAGAAACGCAACACTCTTCCCCTGGATCTCGCCAATCTGCAGAGATGAAGGGAACCCGTATGGCGTTCCGATTCGAATCTGCCTCGGGTTTTTCAAGAGACCCTCCAAGCCCGTTCCGCCAATTATCGCGACATAGGCTTCCCGACTCATCAGTAAACACCAATTCAGTGTTATCGATCATCCTTTGATGATCTCTTTTCCTCAAAGAATCTTCCATACTTTCTGCTTAGTAGATGCGTGCCGAGTCCTGAAGCCACTGTAAGTATTATCCCTATTACTATGGCTGCGATTAACCTATCTGAGGGTTCCGCGGGATTTATCAAGATGAGAGAAGCCTGGTTAAATATCTCCCAAGACCAAGCGCAAACTATCGCAAAAACGAGTGTACGCCATAACCTGGGGTCGCGGTCGAGGATGTGGCTGATAGATCTCCCGCTGAGCGATATGCAGATGCCCAAGATCAGCAGAGTCAGGGAGTTGAAGACTAGGGATCCGAAGATTTTCGGAAATAACATAAGCCAAGAGAATAACTCTGTGGGG
>CAZQDW010000218.1:0-3909 GCA_964592315.1 uncultured Candidatus Bathyarchaeia archaeon | reverse complement strand
ACCAGTTGCAGAAGAAACACTTCATATTACATCGGCTGGTTACGTTGTAGGAGGCAAAGAGGGGCTTAGGTCTTTTTGCCTTGAATTTGAGGAACCCGGAAAGTATTTTAGCAGTTAATTGCTTGGATCTCATCGTCATGTTCCTTTATTCTGTTCATCACTTAACTCGTCTGCATCATCTTTTCATACATTTTTTCTAAGGTCCAGCGGATGGCTGACTTTAGTTCGCGTGATCTCTCCTGCCCAACGTTTCTGATGGTTATCTCGCGGATCAAATTGCCATCCCGAGTGATATTATAGGAGAGTATCTTATCCGGAGTGATTTCGCCTAACCTCGCGGCTTCTCGATCCCTCTCCTGCATCTTTGCCAGCACCCTCTCCACAAGGAAAGGTGTAAACGGTGGAATGTTGATATCAAAGCTCTTGTCTTCTGCGAATACAACGCGCATGGAGTCCTCCTCAACATAAAGATCAGCCAAAAGGTCGCCGGTCACCGTCTTCAACGGGACGCTTCTTTCATTTTCCAGAGCCTGTGGTGGAGGAACAGCCTTCTGAGTGGTTGGAGCAGGCTTAATGATTTCAGCCCTTTTGAACCCTTTTTCAAGGAGTGCATCATCAATGAAACTTAGCAAGATTCGCAATCCTTCTAGTTCGGTTTCCATGTTTCCTACGCGTTTTTCCAATAGGGCTCGAAGCTCAGCGATTTTCTTTATTTTCTCCTTTTCCTCTTCTTCAGCCATTTATTCTTCCCTTCACGTAGATGGTTTTAGGTTATTATCAAAGCTTCTCCTAGAGTAGAATGCTACGCTTAAGTATAAAAGAAGCCCTTTAAGGACTGGTGTCCATGCGAAAAGAAATGTACGATTTCAATCTTCTAGTCTCTTGTTCGTGGGGCATGTATGGAAAAGCAAAAAAAGAAATCATTTGCATTTTACAGATGCTTGGCGATGAAAGCTCCCTTGTGAAGCGCACGATCGCTGAGGGAATAATCGGCGTAAAAACTCGATTAAATTCACGAGAAGCCGTCTACGGGTTGCGAAAGCTGTTTGACGAAGACCCTTCTATTTTTCAATATGCATTGAAGTGGGTACCCGTAGACCTCTGGACACTCTCTGACATGGATTCCATGAAGGAAGGAGTCAGAAAGTTAAGGAGTAGAATTCATAGGGGTGAGAGGTGGCGCATGACCGTGGAAAAACGCCGATACAGCATACACCACAAAAGTGACATCATAAGGAAACTCGCCGATCTTATAGATGAGAAAGTTGACCTCGAGAATCCAGAGAAAATTCTCCGCGTGGACATAATAGGAAGATACGTAGGCATGTCGGTATTGAAAGATACAGATATATTTTCCATTGCGAAGCCTTACGGTTAATCATGAACACTTTCGCTGAGGAACCTGCTTAGAAGGCATGGGTGGGCGGCTGCCGTTACTCGTTACGATTGAAGATTGCGCTCCTCTGCTTCCTCCGAATCATATAAATCAGCTTTGAACAGAAGCTCTTTTGCCTTGTATTGTAGCAGTCTAGAATTGCCTCCTTGTTTAGCCACCTCTTGAAAGGAAATTCCGAGTTCTCTGGCCAAGATCTTGATTTGGTGAGGGATGCAGAACCCACCTTGACAACGCCCCATTCCAGCTCTAGTTCGGAATTTGATCCCGTCTAATGTGGTGGCTCCTCTCCGGATAGCTTCCAAGATCTCTCCTTCCGTAACATGCTCACACCTGCAAACAACATGTCCCCATGCCGGGTCTCGAGCGATCAACCAGTTAGCTCTTTCAATGTCAAGCCTGCGAACCGATCGGTCAATAGGCTTGCGAAGCGCCCTAAAACTATCTTTTTCTCTTAATTCTAATCCCGATTTCCTAAGCAAATCGGTCACCGTCTGTGCTACTGCTGGAGCCGCAGTCAGGCCAGGCGATTTCATTCCGGCTGCATTGATAAACCCCCCAACCTCATCGTACGACTCTAAGATGAAGTCTTTGGTATCGGGATCAGGGCGTAAGCCGCAGAAGTTTGCGATTATCATGTTCTTTTTCTCTGCTAATTTTGGTATCAACCTCAGAGCTCCGGAAAAAACCTCGTCCAGTCCATTCGAAGTGGTCGCAGAATCGTTCTTATCCTCCACCTCATGGGCGTTGGGCCCAATGAGTGTATTGCCGTCGACGGTTGGCGTGACTGCGATTCCCTTGCTAATGAAAGCTGGCACCGGAAAAAGAATATGCCGAACGAAACCGTTCAACTTTTTCTCAAAGACGTAATATTCGCCCTTTGTGGGATGAATGATGAAACGGTTTATTCCTGCCATAGCGGACACCTCGTCAGCCCGCAGCCCTGCTACGTTGACCACATAATTGGTCTCAATGCGTCCTTTACTTGTCTGAACTGATCTTATTTCTCCCGTTTTCACCATGATGCCTGTGACCTCCGTGTCTAGGAGAATCTTCACTCCGTTTTTCATCGCGTTTTCGGCCATGGCTATGGCCAATTCATAGGGGCTTGTGATAGCCGCTGTGGGGGCATGGAGGGCGGCGATGGCTTCCCTATTCAGGTTAGGCTCCCTTCTCAAAAGCTCTTTACGATCCTCTATTATCTCTAGGTCAGGGACGCTGTTTTTCTCGCCTCTCTCTTTCAACTCCTTGAGAAGGCGCATATCCTCTTCTTTCAAAGCTACAACGAGGGACCCTATTTCTTTGAAGGGTGCGCCAACCTCGGAGGCGATCTTATGCCAAAGGGCATTTCCTTTTGAACAAAGCTGAGCTTTCATGGTTCCAGGCTTATCATCGTAACCCGCATGGATTATGCCTGTGTTTGCTTTAGTGGGAGAACCGAAGGCTACGTCTGAGTTCTTTTCAACAGCGATGACCTTCACGTCGTATCTTGAAATCTCTCGGGCTATTGCTGAGCCAACAATTCCAACTCCAATGACTACTATGTCTGCCTTCACTTTTCGACCTCTAAGTATTAGCTTGTATATCGAATTCCGTCAGATCTCTGTAGATTCCCGCTTTTTCTAAGGCATCGTAAACTTTCCTATGTATTTTAAACAGTTTGTCATATGTCGCTTTGTTCTCGAGCCTCGGTTCGTACCTCTCAACGATGTGAACCATTCTATTGGTGGCGTCTTCGACGCTTTTGAAAATACCTGTTCCAACTCCGGCAAGAATTGCGCATCCGAGTGCGGTTGATTCCTCAACTCTTCCCCTCATTACGGGCAAGCCGTATACGTCAGCCTGGATCTGGTTGAAGTGAGGGTTCTTCGTTGCTCCGCCTGTGACCCTCATTTCCTCTATGTGAACTCCAAGTTCTCTCATCACCTCTATGTTCTTCCTGATCTCCAACGCTATACCCTCTAAGATGGCTCTAACAATGTTCTTTCTAGAGTGGCCGATTGCTAATCCCACGATGACGCCTCTGGCATAGGCGTTCCAGTGTGGTGCACCAGCACCGGCAAAGTGAGGTATCAGTAGAACTCCCCTGCTTCCTGGAGTCGCTGCGGCGGCTTCCCTGTTTAACATTTCATATGGATCAGTTCTGACAAGCTCTGTGGTGGCTTTCTCAAGATGACCGAACTCGTTCTTAAACCATCTATAGATTGTGCCTGTTGAAAAGATGCTTGCTTCTTGAACCCACTTTCCGGGAATCCCGTGACAACTGCACAAAATCCTCATTTTTGGGTCCAAGCAAGGTTTGTCTAGATGAGACAATATGAAAGTTCCAGTTCCTGTCGTAGCCTTAATCCTGCCTCGTCGCACAACTCCCACACCTATGGCGGCACACTGCTGATCTCCACCACCACAGACAACAGGTGTTCCTTCAACGAAGCCTGTTTCTTCGGCAGCTTTTCTGGTGACTTCTCCAACGATCTTCCCTGAAGGATACGGTTCAGGCATCTTTTCTTCGTCTA
>CAZQDW010000217.1:0-3914 GCA_964592315.1 uncultured Candidatus Bathyarchaeia archaeon | reverse complement strand
CCCAATACATCGTGGGATATTTCATCAGTTACTGTTCGGTAAGAATAACTTTCGAAACTGAAAGATGATTCAGCGATCCAAGGTTTGCTTAGAAGAAGCTAATTTCTGGTATACGACGAAGAATACGCAGAAACCTAGGAGTATCGATCCCAAAGAGACAAATGAGCCAGAATATCCGAACATTGCCAGTAAGAAACCAGTAACTATAGGTCCTAGAGTCTGACCGACATCCATGATAGTTGCAAGGAAACCCATGGCTGCTCCATAGGACTCTTTATGCGCTACGTCGCCTACAAGCGCAGGCGTAGAAGACGTAACCAATACGAATCCGAGCCCATATGTCATCGAGATGACTAAAAGAGGAAGAAACTGAGTTGTCTGTGAAATGGCTAACAATGGAAGCCCGCCAATTACTAATCCTGTGGCAATTGGAATCTTTCTCCCAACTTTATCTGAAAGTCTGCCAAAGAAAGGACTTAAAACTGGAATCAGTGCAATCTGCATACCCGTGATTATCCCAATCATAGAGGCATCTAGAAGAGCTATTTTCTTTAGATATCCGACAAGGAAAAACTCTACGGCTCCATAAACATAGTAGGCTGCGGCGTCGATAGCAGTTGCAACTATGATTCCGGGATTTCTCATGACTTCTCTCCACCCGTGGGTAGGTCTAAGTTCTGCGTTTTGGTCAGAAGTTCTCGGTCGTATGCTTGCTGTCTGTATCTTTATTTCACCATCTTTGTGCTTTGCTAACATCAGGGTTGTAAGAAGGGTTGCGACTCCCGCGACGCTCACAACAAGGTAATAGGTATGGTAGTTCCAGATCGTGATTGATAGTATGAATCCACCTAGGAAAGGAGCAATGCTTCGCCCTATGATTGCTGCTGACGTAAAAGTTGAGATCTTCTCCCCCTTCTTGGATGGATAACGTTCAGCTATGGCAGCTCTCGCAACAGGTATGAAGATGGCAGTCGCAAACCCGTGGTAGAAACGCACAAGGATTAGCTGCCACCAGGAACCAATAGAAAGGTAAAGAAAAGGTGCAGACGCAAACACGATGCTCGATGCTAGAAGAACTTTTTCCCTTTCAAAGATGTCCGATAATGAGCCAGCTGGAAGACTAATCAAAATACCTGGAATGGTAGAAGCTGCTGCAATGAACCCCATTAAAGCTTCGGGTGTTCCGAGGCTTTCAGCAAAAGGATTCAAAACAGGATTCTTAGACATTGTAGAACTGAGAATGGCGAACGCTCCAATCACGCATAGAAATAGGAAGAAACGCCCATGCCTCGGATCACCAGAGCCCATCAATCTCAGTCCTCTAGCCTTATACCTCAAATGGCAAGCCGGAAAGCTGTTGTGCCGTTCTTTGATATTGGCCGCACAGACTAATATGTTTCGCCCTTTTACCAGAACCTTTTTTCGAATTGTGTAAGTCCCACTGCAGCAACGGCCATCTCTTCTAGGCCTAGAAGGAGAAAACAGGGAAGTACGCCAGTCCGCACAAGATGGATCAGTGTCAGAATCCGAGGTCGTAAGCAGATTCAGGCTCCCACATCATTATGTGAGTGGCACTCGGGAATAGTGGCACCGCAAACATAGAGGGGGTTGGGCTCCGAGCCTATAGCTCTAGGCTAATAGTTCACAATATGAAACCTCTGGCTACGCCCTTTGTTATGTCTTCGATTTTGGTTTCCAATCCTACGTTCCTTTTTGACGCCGCTGATGCCTGACACTCTTAGCATGTTCGTAGCTTTGACACGCTGCTCGTGTGCTAGGTCAAGACTAGGCAGAGCAGACGCAGAAATGGATTCTTTGATGCGTCAAGTCGGGCGCAAGAATTGGTCTAACCCGATGTACCGACCCGAACGATTCTTCGCTAAATCGAAGGCAGCCAGGGCACCCCATAGGTTAATCCCGTAGACGACACTATTACATATCTGAATGAGAACAGATAAATCAGTAACATTAATCTCTGTCTAGTAAGGGCAAGCAAGTAAAAAGACTCACGTCATTTTTCATAAGCCCTTCCGTAGAAATCGTCTAGAATCCCTGGCACAGTATTATCCTGTCTAATTCTTCTAAGCGCATCTGCCAAGAACTCAACCAGCTTATCTACAAGGATTTTCCCTTTTTCCTTAGTTGCCAACCTTGGATCACCTAGGTAGAGCTGAATGGCGTAAGCTTGCCAGTCAACTGGAGTCTCGATTCCTTTCGGCAAGTTCGTATTTCCGAGTTTCGCTTCTTGTTTGACGCGGTCAATCCTTATCAAGTTTTCAAAGAGGTAGAGGCCGACGCTTGTCTCCAATTCGCAGGCGTGTCCAACAGTTCTGCCCTCGCTCAGTTTAGCAGTTAGTTCTCCGAGAGGAGCCCAAGGACCAATCATTGCATAGAGCGCATACTCTTTCTTCTTGGTCAGGCTGTCTCTTAGGAATACTCTCAGTATTTCATTGTTTCCTCCATGGCCGTTCACTATCAGGATCTTGCTGAACCCGTTTCTTGCTATCTCATCGCAAACCTCTTCCAGAAGAGACAGCAGAGTCTTTGCCGTCAAGGAAATGGTTCCTGGGAAATGCCTGTTCTCTGGGACATAAGCATAGTAGAACGGCGGTAGGACAACAGCCTCTTCCTTTTCAGCTGCTAGCTTTGCTATGTTGTACACTGCTATCGAGTCTGTTCCAGTGGGCATATGCGGACCATGAATCTCAATCGAGCCTACGGGCAGAATTGCCACTAATCCCTTTTCAGCAGCCTCTTTCACGTCTGGACTGGTCAAATGCTCATATAACATTTCTAACTCACCTACACGAATCTCTTGCAGTGAGCTATATAGCCTTTAACCGTTTTCCTGAGGCAAAAGAAGTGTGATCATGTCCACATCTTCATAGAGTAGTCCTCACATTTCGGAACGGCCTTCTTGTCCCAAAAGGTTTAAGGATCGATCCGGTAGAATCACGTTTGAGGTGTTGATGTGACAGATTCTCGTGAAAGAGCCTTATCTGCCCTTTGTCTTGAGGAGCCGGATCGGACACCCATGTTCGAGCTTTTGATAAACTCCCCTGTCGGTTCCAAGATTCTGGGAAGGCCCACAGTCTGCGGAAACAAACTGGCTTCAGTTGAGTTGCTCATCAAAGGCAACCGCAAGAAACTCGTGATCGACTCAGTGCGGGACCAGATAGAGATGTACCGAAAGCTACATCTGGACATCCTCACCACAAGCCTATGCGTAGCCGAGAAATACGTACCTCCAAAGCAGACAGGACCGAACGAGTTCACCTACGCCGTTTATCGGATGGCTCCTGGTGAGCTCTACGTCTCTGAGGGATTCTACTCCAAGGTTCATTACAACCCCGAAAGCGACATGATGACCGAGTGCGAATCGACCATAGGTGTGAAGGGACTACCAGCCCTAAAGGAGTACGTCACACAACTCGAAGGTGAAAAAGCAGGAGTGGACTCCAGCCAACTCGAATCCGTCGAGTATGCTAGGAAAAAAGTTGGCGATGAGATGTTGCTGACGGCTGGCGTCGACGGAACGTTTCCTGTAAGTCATGCGACATGGCTGCAGCTCTTCCTCCGATGCCTTTACACGAAGCCGGATCTCATCAGAAGACTTATGCATGAAAGCACAAGGAGAGCGGTTGAGTCCATAAAAGCCCTAGTAGATGCTGGAGTCGAAGCTATATGGGGTGGTGCAGACTGGGCCTATGATCATGGTCCCTTTTTCTGCCCGAATCATTTCAGAGAATTCATACTGCCCTCGCTTAAAGAGCATGTAAGGATCTGCCATCAGCTAGGTGTCCCATTTATCAAACATACAGATGGGAATGTGGAATCCATTGAACGGTCGTTCCTAGTTGAGTCGGGCATAGATGGATACCACGCTATCGAACCTCGGGCAAGGATGGATATCG
>CAZQDW010000216.1:0-3925 GCA_964592315.1 uncultured Candidatus Bathyarchaeia archaeon | reverse complement strand
ATGGACAAGGCTGAGGCAACGAAGATTATTAGATAGTTTATGCTTCCGAATTGTGAGATCCGGAAGAATGTTGCGACTGTGTTTGGAAATGAGGTTATTGTGGTTATTATTGTCAGATAGAATATGACAAGTGTTAGGCTTCTTATTGATGCATTGATTCTGTTTGAGATTGTTGAAAGATATACGTTGATGGCGTCTGTCATGATTTCGCGATATGTTTCGATGATGTCGATTTGTCTGGTCAAATACTCATGTGTGGTGTCAAAGAGACTTCTGGCTTTGGCGGACATGTAAGTGGCTTCATATTTCTTGGGGTTGAATATGAGGCCTCTTTCATACCAGAGAATTTTGTTGAAGGTGTAAGTCTGGATTTTATCTTGAATATTTTTCTAATAGTCGCTGGGTTAGTTTTCCCTAGTTAAAAGGACACTGGTGAAACGACTTCTCAAGTCTGCAGAGAGAGTGGAGTCAAAGTGAGGGCGCTTCCTATAAGCTTTGCGCGAGGTGCCTGAAGTCACTGAGAAGATTCTTCAATAAGTCTTTTTATGGAAGAAGTGTTTCACTGATTCAACCACGATGAAGTAAAGCAGGAGTATGCCGAAGATGAGTGAGAGGAGAAATGGAGTCGGTGGATAGAACTCGAAGATAGTGTTGAGCTGCGAGTAGGGTAAGAGAACTGTAAGAAGGCCGAATACTACCGATGATAATAAAAGAATCTTGCTTGGCATACTCCTGTAAAACCTCATTCTGGTTCTTATGGAGAAAGTCACTATGATCTCTGAGAGCGTCGACTCGATAAACCAGCAAGTCCTAAATAAGGCAATGTTGGACCCGACGAGAATCAGGGTAAGACTAATAGTTACGAAGTCGAAAACGGAGCTTATTCCACCGAAGAACCTGGCAAAACGACCTATCAGTTTTATGTTCCAGTTCCTAGGCCTAGTCAATTCTTCCTCATCCACCCTATCGGTTGAGATCGACAGCAAAGGACCGTCGCTGATCAAGTTCGTCAGAAGTACTTGAATAGGAAGCATAGGCAGAAAATTTAGCATTACTGAGATTATTGCCAGCGTGGCCATGTTTCCTACGTTGGCAGATATCGTGTTCAGAATGTACTTCGTCGTATTACTAAAGGTAGTTCTACCCTCAATGATCCCCGCAGATATTATGTCCAAGCTTGGTTGAGTAAGTATAATGTCAGCAGCCTCCTTAGCGATGTCCACGCCGCCGTCTACAGAAATCCCTACGTCAGCATATCTCAGTGCAGGAGCATCGTTAACACCGTCACCCAGAAAACCCGTCACATGCCCATGCTTGCTGAGAAGAGACACTATCCTTGCCTTATGTTCTGGGGTCAACCTTGCGAAGACGTTCGTCTTCTCTGCGGCTCTCTCAAGCTGCACATCGTCCATTGCATCGACATCTTCGCCCAATAGTATCTCTTTTGCTTCAATACCTACTTCTTCAACAATGGTTTTTGCGATAATTGGATTATCTCCCGTTAGAATCTTCACTTCTACGCCAATTTTTCTAAACTGATTGATGGATTCTCTGGCCGTTGGTTTCAAAGGGTCCTTGAAACATAGAAATCCAAGAAGGGTCATACCGTTCTCTTCGTCTTTACTATAATCCGGCTTCTCCTCAACGTCCTTTGCTGCGATGCTGATGACTCTGTAGCCTTTCCTGAAAAGCTTCTCGGAGGCTTCCTGAGCCTTGACTGAATCAAGTTCCACGATTTTTCCATTCACTTTCATTTTTGACGATGCATGGATGACGCTTTCTGGAGCTCCTTTGCAGATTAGTAGGTGTTTGTCGTTTCTCTTGACAACCACGCTCATTCTTCTTCGGGAATAGTCAAATGGAATGAGTTCTACACGCTCACCGATCGGGTTCTGCATGCCTTTCTCTTCGGCATACTCCATTAGTGCAACGTCTAAGGGGTTGCCAGTCATAGTCTTCGTTGCTTGGACGATTGATGTACAAGAAGACGCAAGCTGTAGCAATTCATTATTCTTGTTACCGTCCAGGTCAACGTAGTCGGTCAAGGTGATCTTGTTTTCAGTAAGGGTGCCCGTTTTGTCTGAACAGAAAACATCCATGTTTCCTAAGTCTTCGATGGAGCTCAACTTCTTCACTATGACCCCTTTCTTGCTCATTAGTGTGGCTCCCCTCGACAGGCCGATTGTTATGATTATTGGCAGGGATTCTGGTATAATGCCAACCGCGAGTGCCAAAGAGAAGAGAGCAGAATCAAGTATTCTCTCTGCTGTGAGGGAGTTCGACAGAAACCCTGTGAGCGCATTCACTATGAATATGAAGACTATTCCTATGGTTATTCCCTTTATCAGAAAACTTCCGAATTTCTTTATGTTCCTCTGATAGTTTGTCTCAGGCTCCTCGGTTTTCAGGAAGCCCACTACCTTCCCAAAGGTGCTTCCCATCGCAGTAGACACTACAATTCCTTTTCCCTTACCGTTCACGGCGAGAGTTCCCATGAAGGCCATGTTTTCCATCTTTTGAGGTGCCAAGGCCTCAGCTTTGATGGGAGATGAATTCTTGTGCGCGGGAAACGATTCGCCCGTGACTATTGATTCGTCGATATCAAGTTCATCCGTTTCTATCAGGCGGAGGTCAGCAGGAACCCTATCACCAGTTTCAAGAAGGACTATATCGCCAGGCACAATGTACTTCGCGTCAACTTCCGTTAATTCGCCATTCCTCAGTACTTTTGCCCTATACCTTATGTATCTGATCAGCTTCTGTAAGGACTTCTCCGACTTATACTCCTGAATGAACCCTAGAGAAATGTTTATGACAACTATGACGAGGATTGCCACGGCCTCGTTTATGCCTCCAGTAAAAAGGGAGATAAGTGATGCGATGATCAGTGCTATGATCAGCAGATCCTTGACTTGTGAGATCAGTAGGCTAAGAGCAGACTTCTTTTTCCTGATAGGAATATCGTTGAGGCCGTACTTGGTCAGTCTTTCGCCAACTTCTTTCTCATCAAGTCCGTTCTCGGAGGAGGAGAGTTCCCTAATCGTCTCCTCAGATGTCTTCGTCCAGTAGGTCATACCCACTTTTGTGGTGTTGAACAATGAAAAACATTGCGGTAGCGAGAAGGTCTCGCCCACCACGAAACCGCGAAAGAATCTATTCCATTGCCTGAATTCAATGATAGCGCGAAAAAGGAGACAAAGGAACAACTCCAGGGTCGCAGTGCAAAGGGCGGGATTTGCACCCCGCGCGCGTTATTCTGTGGCTGCCGTAATGGAAGCCTCCAAGTTGTTTCCAGTAGCTCTATAGCTTCTTCAACTGTGGTACCTATATCCATTAAGGGCTTGTCAGGCTCAACCTGAATGTTCCTATGTCGGCAGCCTCGTCGCCAAGATCCTGCTTAAGGGCACTTAAGAGCGCGCGTTGTCTTGGAGAGGTCGTATTATTGTGTGCTCTGGTCGCGGAACAATAGTGGCACATTATCCATGTTTCTGTTGCATTGGCGTTAGTGCGGTAAAGTGTGTGTTGTAGGTTTGGTTTTCTTTAAAACGTATACTTTAAGGAGGTGGTTGATCCAAGCTTCCTTTTTTGTTTTTCTTTGGCGTTTTGAGTGTCCATTTTGTTATCTTGGAGTTTTGATGTTTGGAAATGGAATGGCCCTAGAATAGTACAGACAGATGTGGTTTGTGTATCATATTATGCCTGTTTTCATTTCAAGTTGACTAGTTATATATCAGAGGAAGGACAATGGTTTGGAGGTGAAATTGGGAATGCCGAGGGTAAAGGTGGGTGATATTCAGATCTATTACGAAGTGTGTGGCGAGGGTTTTCCGTTGATAATGATTATGGGGTTAGGTGGTAACGTAGATTGGTGGGATCCTCGCATGATTCAAGAACTTTCTAACAATTTTAAGGTAGTAACTGTCTC
>CAZQDW010000215.1:0-3932 GCA_964592315.1 uncultured Candidatus Bathyarchaeia archaeon | reverse complement strand
GATGATCTTGAAAAATATCGTTTTGTGAGTGGAAATGCCGAATACGAAAGTTAGTTTCATACCATGCGGTGTACATGTAGGAGTCACCGACTCTCTAGGTCGTCCCTTCACAGATTTTCAAACGTTAGAGAAGGCTGTGCATGCTCTGCGGAAGATGGGGCTTGAGGTCTGTCAATTTGAAGACTTTGTGCGTAGGAAGGATGATGCAATCAGAGCTATAGAGTACTCCGAGAGGGAAGGGGTGGATTGCATAGTATTCTACGCGGCAACATGGCTATGGGCCTCAGAGATGATTGGCGCTGTAAGGTCCACGTCGAAGCCGATCCTAGTTTGGACTACCCCGATCTCTCAGGGTTGGGCCACGGGGGGAGCGATGGTACTTCATGGAACACTAGATGAAGTGGGAATAAAACATGAGTTTGTGTATGGATTTCCCCACGATCATGAGACCATGAGGAGAATAGAGGCTTACGCCAATGCCGCTAGGGTTGCGAGTAAGCTGAAAGGATCAACGATAGGCCTTATAGGCGGCTTCAGCATGGGAGCCTTTACGGGGAGGGTTGATGAAGCCTACTGGATGGAGAAGTTTGGTGTGAACGTTGACCATGTTGATCAGTACGCAGTCATCCGAATTGTCGATGAAATTTCGAAAGAGGAAGTTACAAGAAAATACGAGGAACTAAAGAGTCTTATCGGTAACCTGCCGCCCCTAGATGAGGTTATGGAGAGATCCATCAGAATCTATCTGGCAATGAAAAAAATTATACAGCAGAACAAGTTCGACTTCGCGGCCCTCAAGTGCTTCCCTGAGCTAGGAGACTATTACGCTACAGCCTGCCTAGCGCAGAGCCTACTTGGGGATGAGGGATTCATCAGCGCCTGCATAGGAGACCTTAACACAGCACTTACCGCATACATCCTAAACTTGCTCAAGGGTTCTGCGGTTTTCAGTCCAGATGTGCAACAAGTCCGGAAAGATGAAGGTGTGATCAAGCTAACCTCAGATGGGGCTTGCCCATTGAGTTTTGCCAGAAGCTTTCAGGAAGTCAAGTTGAGTAGGAGAGGGATATTCGGAGAAGGAGCAGCAGACGGTATCTGTGTGGGCCTAGTTTGTAAGCCCGGAACAGTTACGTTAGCGCGTCTATGCAGGATAAAAGGCAAGTACTATCTTCACGTCGCCCTAGGCGAAGCATATGAACCGCCGAAGGAAAAAATGCAGGAGGAGCTAAGCGCCTGCGGCTTTCCAGAATGGCCCCACGCGTTCATAAGGCTGCGAGGTGACGCCGAAGATTTCATTCAAAATCAGCGAAGCGAATACATCTCCATGTGTTATGGAGATCTAAAGGAAGAACTGTTGAATCTATGCTACCTACTTGAGATAGAACCCTTGGTCACAGGATAGCTGCCGCCACATATCGTGCTCATAGATCGAGATGATCGGAGAACAATATTTCCCAACCAACCGTTGCCTATGAGCATTTTAAGAGGAAGTAGGCGTCTCTGTTTTCGCAGTAAATGAAGTCTAGAAAACGGAATGAAGAAAACCGTGGATCGAGTCGTATATCAACGGGACGGAACAGCGGAAGCGAAGTTTATGTTCCCAGACAGCAAAACTTAAGATCTGAATTCCTGATAGAAAAACTCAAGTGAAAATGTGATACTAATGAGTGAGATCAACCTTAGAGAGTTATATAAATGGTGCAGTATCCCAGCCGAAAACTTGGTTAGTCACCCCGACGTCAAGATCCCGTTTGCTTTGGTAAAAGACTCTTCGGAGTTGGGTGAAGTCATGGCTAGGGAACTGGTAGATGAGATTAAGTCTCACAATGCGAGACGCGACACGACAAGGGCCATTATTCCTTGTGGTCCCAAATGCTGGTATGAACCGTTCGCACGTATAGTCAATGAGGAGAAAGTTAGTTTGATGGATCTTTACGTCTTCCATATGGATGAATGTTTGGATTGGCAGGGGCGAACCCTTCCTAAGAATCACCCCTACAATTTCAGGACCTTTATGGAAAAATATTTTTATGATCTCATTAGACCGGAACTGAGGGTTCCCGACGGTCAGAGATACTGGCTTGTGCCCTCGACCATGAAGAGGGTGGAAATTGCTATAGCCGAAGGGGACATCGATATTTGCATAGGGGGATGGGGCCAAGATGGGCACGTTGCATATAACCAGGCTCGGAGGCATCCTTTCAGCAAGATCTCTCTACAGGAGTTGGAAAACTCTACGATCCGTATCCAAGAGAACAACGTCGATTCGATTATAGCTTTAGCTCACCGAACCTTCGGCGCGTGCTACCAGTTTGCACCACCTATGTCGATCACATTGGGATGAAGGAAATCCTCTCCTCAAGGAAGATCCGGGTCTATAGCGACACTGGCCCTTGGAAGCAGACAGCCCTGAGGGTAGCTCTTTTCGGACCCTTGACCCCAGAATATCCCATAACGCTCCTCCAGAAGCATCCCGACTCCAAGATTACCGCGACCCTGGATACGGCTCGCCACCCCATCAGTGAAAATCCAGAATGGGACTTCTTCGGCGATAATGAATGAAAGCCCTCAAGGTAACGTTTAGTCCCTCATCCCCTTATCTCTTCATGGTAGGAACGGGCGGCATCGGTTCAGGGATATTCTTTGAGCTAGACGGAGATCAAACCCTAGGGAGGAACGAGAGCCGAGCTGGGCGGCTGCTGGACTGGAAGGACTACTGCAAGCTCCACATAGTCTTTCATTATGTCTCCGTCTTTCTTGGGGCCGATCCCAAGGGGAAAGGGTTTAGGGTATTGCCGATTGGAAAGGTAGGAGACGATGACGCAGGTCGAGAAATGTTGAGATACATGGCCGACGCAGGTATGGACATCTCTTACGTTAAAATGCTTCCGGGCGTCAAGACTTTGTTCAGCGTCTGTTTTCAGTATCCAAGCGGCGCCGCAGGAAACATAACCTCAAGCAACAGCGCTAGCAGTCTAGTAACTCCTAAAGACATTCAGGAGGCTGAACCCTTATTTGCCGAATATCAAGGGAGAGGTATCGCAGTAGCCTTGCCCGAGGTCTCTTTGGAAACTCGGAAAAGATTGCTAGAATTGGCAACCGCGTACGAGTTCTTCAGGGTAGCTTCTTTTACCTCAATAGAGACAAAAAAGGTCACCCGAACGGGAATGATGGAAGAGATTGACCTCGTAGCTCTAAATGAGGATGAAGCGAAGGTAATCGCCAACGTCTCGGGCGAAGGGAAGATGTCGGAGAAAGTTCTGGATAGGTGCGCCGCTGTCTTGACTCGCCACAATCCTGACATAAAGATTGCTGTCACCTTAGGTTCTAAGGGTGCCTACGGCTATGAAAGCGGACGCTGGGGGTATTCTCCCCAGTTCGTCGTCGAATCCATCAATACGGCTGGAGCTGGAGATGCTTACCTTTCCGGTCTCATTATTTCCATAGTGGCCGGCCTCCCATTTATCCGCAAAGATTTGGGGAGCACCCAGAGTCGGGGTCTTTCCATTGAGACCGGTATGGATTTTGCCGCTCTATTGGCCTCCCTGAAAGTGACTTCCACAGATACCATTCATATGAGAGCTGATGCACAAAGCGTGCGTGAGCATGCTGTCCATCTGGGAGGACGGTTGCCCCCGGAAATGTCTCGTTTGTTTGATAAGACTGAATAAATGAATACCCTTTTGAGATGCCATCCAAGAAGCTTAACCATCAGGCGATTATGTTCACAATATCTTTATGTCCCCTGTGTACGTCGCTGTGTAGCATGCTATCCGGGGGAGACTGTCAAAGCCGAATTATATTTCCTTTAGTCGTAGGACCCGTGTCACGTGTTCACGAGCTTGGACTGTGAGCCTATAGATGTCGCTTCGAGAAAGGTTTCTGGTCTCGTCCCGTATGCTCTCTAAGCGGTCTCCGGAAGTCTTCGACAT
>CAZQDW010000214.1:0-3935 GCA_964592315.1 uncultured Candidatus Bathyarchaeia archaeon | reverse complement strand
TGCACAACTCCATGGCGCCGAAAGGAGGAAGATGCATCTATCTCGCCCTCTGCAACCAATGACCTTGCTCGCTCTGACAAGGAAGTACAAGCAAACCTTAGGCGAAACTTTACCGCAAACTTCGCCGACTTTGTCCTGTATGAGTTAGGAATGACTTTTGCAGCTCCAAACACGGTTCTCGTGGCATTCGTCAGCAAACTCACACCATCTAACCTGGCAGTAGCTCTTCTATCCTTCGTGAGAGCCATCGGCTGGTTTCTCCCTCCACTATTTTCAGCTCGCTACATTGAGAGGTTCCGATGGAGAAAGAGACTCGTTCTACTAATTTCCTCGTGGGAGGTTCTTCCTTGGCTTTTCATCTCCATAACTGTTCTCTTTTCGCCGTCTGTACTTACATCTCTTGGTCTGGCTTTGCTCTTTCTTTTCTATGGTCTATCTAGCTTCGCTGGAGGAACGGCTCTGCCCGCTTGGCTAGATATCGTGGCCAAGGTGATACCCCAAGGTAAGCGAGGCTTCTTCTTAGGGGTGAGTACGTTCTGCGGAGGCTGCGTGAGTGTGTTAGGCGGCGTACTCCTCGGCATCTTGCTGGAAAAGTATTCATTCCCCACAAATTACTCTTTAACTTTCCTAATAGCCTTCATATTTCTCTCCATATCTTTGGTCTCTTTCTCGTTTACCAGGGAGCCTCCTTCACACCAAGTGAGGCAAGACGACCGATTTCACGCGTACCTTTCAGACCTTGTTTCCATATTGAAGGCTAATAGGAACTTGCGTCTCTTCATTTTGGCCAACCTGTTCCTAAGTTTTCAGAATATGGTGACCATGTTCTATACGGTCTTCGCCATCCGAAGTTTTCAGCTGACCGGCGTGTCCATCGGCCTATTGACCTCCATCTTCACAGGCTCGAACACCATGATCAACCTGCTATGGGGCTACATGGGGGACAAAAGGGGCCATATTCAGGTTGCGAGGTTGGGCGCCATTCTAAGCGCATCAGCGTCACTATTAGCAGTTTTCACTGGATCTTCGCTTCTTCTGTACCTGCTGTTTATCGTAGCAGGAATCGGAAGCGCAGCCATTGTGCTTTCAAACACGAACCTTGTATTCGAACTTTCGGAAGAAAAATATAGGCCGACGTATATCGCAATAAGCAGTGCCTTACAGGTGCCATCTATAGCACTCGCCTCTTTGATAGGAGCCACAGTCGCAGATTTATTCAACTATTCGACACTATTCCTCTTGACATCGCTTGTCCTCATTGCGGGTTTTTTCATCTTGGTCTTAATCAAGACTTCATGAAGTGTCAAAACTTTTAAATCGATTTTCTCTTCTTAATCAATGAAGCATCTTGTAGGAGAGAACAAATGGAGAAACAGTGTGCGAGAATACTTCAAAAGCTGAGCAAGGCGGTTGAGGAGTTCGATGCTGATAGAGCGAAAGAAGTAGCGATCGAAGCCATAAAAGCGGGTCTGGACCCTCTTACAGCTATTGACGAAGGATTGGCGAAAGGCATCAGAGTCATAGGAGAACTCTTCGAGAAGAAAGAAGCATTTCTACCCGAGTTGATCATGGCCGGAGAGGCCATGAAGGCTGGCACTCAAGTCTTGATGGAAGAGATTCAGAAGCGCGGACTGAGCGTGAAAAAGCTTGGAACAGTCCTTATCGGGACCGTTCATGGGGATCTGCACGACATAGGGAAGAACATCGTGATCTCTATGCTTGAATCAGCAGGGTTCGAGGTGATCGATCTTGGCGTTGATGTGGCACCCGAGGTTTTCGTCAAGAAGGTTGAGGAGGTCCAGCCAGGTGTGGTGGGGATGTCAGCACTGCTTACAACGACTGCCCCGGGTCAGGAAAAAGTGATAAAGCTGCTCAGGGACGCCGGGTTGAGGGACAAAGTCAAGGTCATAATTGGTGGTGCTGCAACCTCGGAGAGGTGGGCCGACGAGATTGGTGCAGATGCCCACGCAGCGGACGCTGTTGAAGCAGTTAGAAAGATTAAGGCCCTTTTGGGAATAAAGCAGGGTTGATAGCATGAGGATGAATCGTTTAGAGGTCTTATCCAAAGCGGAGATTGAAACACTCCACGGGGAATCATTAAAGGTTCTAGAGGGCACCGGCGTAAAGGTCTTCGATCAAGATGCGTTGAAGATGTTGTCTAGCAGTGGTGTAGATGTAGATTTTGAGAATAACATTGCCAAGTTTCCAGAGAACTTTGTTGAAGAAGCCTTGAAGTCGTGCCCGAAAGGTTTTACCGCTCTCAATAGGGACAAACAGAATAGCGTTGAAATCGGCGGAGACACCATATATATCGCTAGCGGATTCTACGCCTCCTACGTCCTCAAAGACGGAGAAAGGATACAGGGCACGACTGAAGACGTAGCCAACTTCGCTAGGATATCTGACTGCTTGAAGAATGTAGACGCCGTTGGTGTTGAGGTTCTACCTCAGAATGTGCCAGCACACGTATCAGAGCTATATGCTTGCAGTGCTATGCTCAATAATTCTACCAAGCATCTCTTCTTCTCCCCTAATACGCGGTTCAGCGCAAGAGGTCTAATTGAGATCATTAAGGCGGTCGCTGAGGAGGAAGACCTCTTGAAGACGCAGATAGCTACGTTTCAGTCTTCACCCACCTCGCCCTTAACCTGGGAGAGCGATTCCCTCGGAGTCTTGATAGAGTCTTCAAAAGCCGGTATAGCCTGTAATGTCCTTCCGGAACCTATGGCTGGGGCCACTTCGCCCATTACTCTGGCGGCGGTTTTGCTTGTCCACAACGCCGAGTTCCTTTCGGGGCTGGTTATCTCGCAGCTCGTTCGGAAAGGCGTCCCTATCATATACGGTTATGCTCCGACCATATTCGATATGAGGGAAGCCTCCCCGATTATCGCTTCTCCCGAGACCATTGCGCTGAGGGTTGCGCATGCTCAGATGGCTAGGTTCTACGGTTTGCCAGTGCATTGTATAGCTCCAGACTCGGACGCTCAATGCCACGATGAACAGATGGCTTGGGAGAAACTCATCACCTTCCTCGCTGCGCTAAACTCAGGTGTCAACATTCTCATAAACTGTGGGATGTTCTCAACCGGCTTGATAGCCTCATACGAGCAATTGATAATAGACGACGAGATGCTCGGTTTCCTCCTAAGAGTTATCAAAGGGATCGAAGTTAACGCTGAAACTCTCGCAATAGACCTGATTGAAAAAGTCGGACCAAGAGGACACTTCCTGAACCAGATGCACACGTTGAAACATATACGAACCGAGTACTGGCTTCCGGAGTTGTCAAATAGGGCTACATACGACAATTGGCTGAGAACGGGCGGGAAAGACATTGTCACGAAATCCAGAGAGAAAGCACAGAAATACCTAAGAGAATACAAACCACCCGAGCTTGAGCGGGAAAAGAGGAAGAAAATCCAGGAGATCATTAAGAAGTTCGAAAAAACGAAGGGTTGACGAGGTTATTTTCGCCAGCCCTTCTTACCAAGATCTTTATTCCTAACATGGTTAGACCCAAATCTTTTTTTTCCGCAACCACTGTAATGACTATTCGCTGATGGTGAGATGATGAAGGTAAGGTTGTCCTCCAAGGAACGGCTCTTGAGGGCCATAAGCCATGAGGAGGCGGATCATGTTCCTCTCACGTTCAGAGACACCGGACTTCCAGAAACGTACGGCAAACCGGTCCGGGGCCAGTTTGAGGCGGTCGACACCTTCCTCGACCTAGGCGTAGACCCGATGCTATACCTTATACCCGACAATATGTGGAAACTTAGTCGAGATGTGAAGGTTAAAACCCGTAGGGAGAAGGTACCCGGAGAACAGTTCCCGCTCCTCACCAAAGAATATACCACGCCCAAAGGCGTACTAAGACAAGCTGTCCGCAAGACACCGGACTGGCCCCATGGGGACAGCGTTCCCCTATGGAGCGA
>CAZQDW010000213.1:0-3936 GCA_964592315.1 uncultured Candidatus Bathyarchaeia archaeon | reverse complement strand
GTAACTATTGATGCCCCTGAGGAGACCTTCTTATTTATTCTGGCACCTGGTCGTATCTTCACAGTCTTCTCCGTTGAGACCGCTCCGACCTCAGATCCTTCCTCCAGCATTATTTCTTCGAGAGAGTCCACGATGCCGTCAACCTTGGCTTTGCGACCAACGATCACTTTGCGGTCTGAGAGGACGTGACCGTCTATCACGGAACTTTCTCCGATCTCAACGCCGCCGAGAGCCTTCACGCTTCCGCGGATACGGCAATTTCCCCCAATTCTTAGGTATCCCTGAACCACCATGTTTTTCTGAATTTCTGTTCCGTCGGGGATGCTCGCGTCGCCTGCAACCCTGAATATGTCCTTAGTCGCGTCCTTGACCCTTGCGGCCTCTCTAATCCGCTCCATAATTGGGGCCGAGTCCTCGAGGTTAGGCTTCCCTTCACAGATGTTCTGTTCTGGGACTTCCCTCGGCCCTTTATCCTTCCGACCAAGAAATTCAATAAAGGCAGGAATAATTGGAATGGCCAAAACTACCATGGGCAGGAGAACTAGGAGATTCAAGACCCTGACCTCCCTCCATTGTTGGCATGGATCCTTTTGCTGTTCAATCTGTTTCTTCTCGCATTGATCCCGTTGTCGTTGTAGCTGTTTCCGCTATGTAGCGTGTGGTTCCACTTGTGATCCCCCTCTCTAGCGAGGACCAAGTCTATAAGGGCTTTTGTACAGCAGAAAGCCATGAGGAGGAATGTAAATGTTAAGGCCGGCAATGTCCATAAGAGGCGTCTCCTCTTATCGAGATAGGCTGCAGTTCCAACTTCGAAGAATGGGGCGAAGTTTCCGACAGTGCTATACGTGAAGGTAGAGAGTAACAGAACATAGGAGGAGATTACGGGTTTCTCATCCATAAGGTAGGCGCCGACCCCCACTGTCCACCCAGCCAGGATTAATATTGGCGTAAAGTATATGCCCAGTAATAGGGTTAGCTCGGCTTTCTCAACTATACTTAGGTGCCTTGTGCTCAGGAGATTCTTCAGGTGCTTGAATACGCATTGCATATGTCCCTTAGCCCAGCGGTATCTCTGGTTCCAGTAGGCTCTCCAAGTAGTAACGGCTTCCTCATAGCATTCAGCGTCCCTAACGTAGCGAACCTGATATCCGTTTAGGGTGCATCGGATTGTAAGGTCCGTATCTTCGGCAAGCATCCTTATGTCCCACCCTCCGATCTTTTCTAGAACATCCCTTCTGAATCCTCCCACTGTTCCTCCGTACTGCGGAATCAAGCCGAGGCTGTCCCTAGCCTCTTGATCAACCCTGTAGCCACCAATTCGCTCCAGCGTGACGATCTTTGAGACAAAAGATTCCTCCTCATTTGCAACGGTTACTCTGCCTTGAACGGCGCCAACTTCTGGGTCCACAAACGGAGCCACCAGTTTCTCTATTATGTCGCGCTGTGGATAGTAATCGGCGTCGAACGTTAGGATGATCTCTCCGCCTGAGAACCTAAATCCTTCGTTCAAAGCTGAGGACTTTCCTCTTCCACCCATTTTTCGATGGATAACTTTAGTGTACCCGTACCTATTGGCGAATTCGTCAGCGATCTCGCCTGTCTGGTCGGTTGAAGCATCATCGATGACGAACACTTCAAGCTTCTCTTTCGGGTAAGTCAACACGGTCACTCGTTCGAGGAGGACGCCAACGACAGCCTCCTCATTATGCGCTGGAATAAGCACGGTCACCTTTGGCTGGAAAATCCCCGCTATCCTCTGGAATGAACGTTGCTGTGGAACGCCAAACAAGGCATAGTATGTGAAGGTAAAGTGTCTAAACATGTAAGCGACCATAACGATCGATACCATGAGGATCATAATGTGGAAGATCAAGATGTGTTTCCCACCTCCTTTAGCCGTGACATGCCGAGAGACCACATCGTGACGACCCAGAGAAAGTCGATGAACGGACCTAGAAGGTAATGGGTGAAAGAGAACACGGAAAGACCGAGATTACAGGCTATGATTATGACGAGTACTAAACGGTTAATGTTCCAGAGGAAGCCAACACCGACGCCAAGAAGAAGCCATGACACCTTCCTTAGGATCGAACCCCTAAGTAATCCAATCGTGAGGGTGTAAATGAAGCTGAAGACTGCAACTGTGACGAGACCTGAACATTCGATCAGAACCTGAAAGCCTACGACGGTGCCGTTCATTAACTTGACATATATCAAGTACAGTGGGCTTAGGTAATCTGCCCTTACGCCGACCACATTGAGGGCCCATGTTGTTGTTTTGCCAATCAAGTCCCAAGAATGGTATGAAGCCAAGAACAATGCGACACCAAGGGCTAGCAGCCCTAAGACTACAGCATGCTTAAACGTTGGCTTTTCTCTAGGCTTTGGGTAAGTCAATTTTCCCAGCCATTTTTTCCATATTGCATATCCATATTCTTGACCTATATTTAGAACCGATAAGCTTTTTATGGTTTGAGTGCGAATAAGTGTAATCATAAAGCTACTTCTTAGCTTCTTCTTGCATCCAATTGCCAGCAAGAACCAAAATGAACTAGTACAAAAAATGGCGATAATATAAAGTGCCTTCTAAACGCTAAAGTTAATATAATATATTCTGCATACGATTACGAATCCCAAGATCTGAGCAATCCTGTTTCGGAGGGTTTGCAGTGAGTGTTCAACGCATACCAACGGGAATCCCAAGATTTGATGAGCTCATTGGGGGCGGGTTTCCCTTGGACAGCATGATCCTTCTAGTTGGATATCCAGGAGCCGGGAAGACGACCTTTTCAGGTCAGTTTGCCTACAGTAGCGCAGTGAAATATGGAGCCAGAAGTGTCTATGTCTCGTTCGCCGAGACAAAAGAGACATTTTTCCGTAATATGTTAAGGTTCGGATGGGATTTTGAGAGGCTTGAAAAGGAGAGAAGAGTTGCTGTACTGGATTTAGCTGTAACGAGGGAGGCTGGGCTTCAGACAAACCTGAACGCGATTATTGAGTCAATGACCTCACTTGATGCCACCAAGCTTGTCGTGGACTCCTTCTCCGCTATAAGTAAGGCGCTAAACGAACCGATTGATATCCGTGTCATGGTTCACCTCCTTTATAAATTTCTTAAAAAGGCTCATTGTGCATCCATCTTGGTTCTGGATCAGCCTTGGGGCTCCACTACGATTAGAGGAGGAACCGCTGAATTCTTGGCAGATGGAATAATTCATCTAGAGACATATTTCGACGAGAATGACAGATTTAGGAGGCAGCTTAGGATACTGAAGATGAGGGGAACGAACCACACAAAGGTTCCTCACGAATACGACATCACGGACTCCGGATTCGTGATTCTAGAGAAACAGATACCAACCGGTGCTAAGAACAGAAGGAACCCTGGAAGCCAGAAAACTAGGAAGGCAGCTTATTTTTCCGAGGAGAACAGGGCGAAAAGATGATTTCTAATAGCAACCAATTTTTATATCGGTGAGGTTGGAGATGCCGAAGATAGAAGGAGAGATGAAGGCTGAGCTTATCTGCACACGCGTAACAAGCGTCATTAGGGAAGCCGTTACTCGGGAATCACAAGTAGAAGGCCTAACAACATCCGAGTGGCTACGTAACCTAATCGTAAAAGAGTTGAAAGAAAGGGGAGCTCTTCCGCGGGTCTATAGATTTCCTCCATTGGAGAGAGGAGAACCGTAAGGTCAGTCGCATCCCCTATCTGTCCTTCTGCTCATCCGATAGATTTAAGTCTAGGATGAAGGATTACTGAGATTCAAGTGATAGAAGTTGAAGTTGTTCGGGAAGAAGAAACCGCACGTTCAGGAACTGTCCTACGAGATTTTCGGTGGTGCTACGATCAAGAAGATGGAAGATGGTTACGAGGTTGCCTGGAAGGGTTCTCATCCTATGTCTATCAAGTTCTCGTCATTGCCAGAGATTGAT
>CAZQDW010000212.1:0-3937 GCA_964592315.1 uncultured Candidatus Bathyarchaeia archaeon | reverse complement strand
AGTCTGCCCCACCTGCTTCTGCTTCAGCGTCCATGACACGGTTGACCTAACCCTTGAGAAAGGCGAGAGATGGAGGGAATGGGACTCTTGCCAACTATTGGAATATGCGGAAGTTGCCTTGGGGGGCAACTTTAGGAAGGACCGCGGTGCTAGAGTTAGACACTGGATGAACTGCAAGTTATGCTATGTAAAGCTGAGACATGGGATGTTCGGCTGCGTCGGATGCGGAAGGTGCATAAAAGATTGCCCAGCTGGCATCGACATAACCGAGGTGGCAAGGAGGATAAGAGGCAAATAAGATGATGAATCCTTACAGACCCGAGAGAGCTATCATAGGGAACATTAAAAGACAGACCTATAACATCAAGACCTACACGCTCTCTTTTGAGAACCAACAAAAACGGAGAGAATTCTCCTTCAAACCGGGACAATTCATCATGGTCTCATTGCTCGGTATAGGCGAAGCGGCGTTCAGCCCGTGCTCTGATCCAGCTGAAAGAGAAAACTTTGAAATCACAGTCAGAGCTGTTGGAAACGTTACAAAGACCTTAGACCGCCTAAAAGTAGGCGATGTTGTAGGCGTTAGAGGACCATACGGCACATGTTGGCCCCTAGAAGAGGCGAAAAACAAGAATATATTCATCATTGCGGGAGGACTTGGAATAAACCCAATTCGCCCTGTCATCACCTACGTTGCCGCTAACAGAGACGATTATGGCGATGTGGAGATCTTATACGGCGCAAAGACCCCAAATGACCTCCCATTTACCTACGAGTTCGATGATTGGAGAGGAATGAGGAATACACGACTGCTGCTGACGGTGGATGTGGTTCCGAAGGAATCGATCTGGGAGCATAACGTGGGGGTGGTCACGACCCTATTTGAAAAGATGCACGCCAGCCCAGACAACACGGTCGCTTTAACCTGCGGTCCAGAGATCATGATGAGGTTCGTGGTAAAGGGGTTGAAATACAGAGGGTTCACGAGTGGCCAGATATTCGTTTCACTTGAGAGGCGGATGAAATGTGGTATCGGCATATGTGGGCATTGTCAACTTGGCACAAAATTTGTCTGTAAAGAAGGCCCTGTGTTTAGATACGCTGACGTCGAGGGTCTTCCTGACAGCATTTTGTGATGAGGGGTGAAGGCTGATTGAGAAACAAGCCTACAATAGCAGTCTTCAAGTTTACGGGATGCGCCGGGTGTCAACTTGAAATTCTGCACCTAGAGGATCAGCTGTTGACGATCACCAAAGCGGTGGACTTCGCCTACTGGATGATGGTCAAGAGAAAGAATCTTGATGGCCCATACGACATAAGCCTTGTCGAGGGTTCCGTTTCCACGCCCAGAGAGATCGAAGAGATAAAAAAGGTAAGAGCAAACACGAAGGTGCTGGTGGCTCTAGGCGACTGCGCTGTTAGTGGATGTATTCCGTCCATTAAGAACTGGATCCCTCAACAAGAATTGAAAAAGACGGTTTACGAGGACATATCCGTCATCAGCTCTATAAAGATACATGGAATCGACGAGTATGTTTCAGTTGACGCTTACCTAAAGGGTTGCCCGCCAGATCGAAACACAGTTCTTGAACTACTGAGAGGCTACTTACTAGGAGTAAAATCGTTCATTAGACAACACCCTGTGTGTGTTGAGTGTAAGCTTAGGGAGAACAGTTGCTTGATCACAGCACAAAATCGGCCATGCATGGGCCCTGTTACCAACGCTGGCTGCGGAGCGTTGTGCCCACCATTGAACAGAGAATGTGAAGGCTGCTACGGACCCATGAGCAATCCAAACGCGTCATCGTTAGCAGAAATCTATACCAAGATCGGGCTGACAGGAGACGAAATCCTGAGGAAGTTTAGGAAGTACGCTGGCACAACGCCTGAGTTTCGTAGGGAGGCTGAGGCCCAATGAATGGAAAGAGCATAACCGTTGACTACGTATCGAGAGTGGAAGGTCAGGGTGCTCTAAACATCGGGATCTCAGCCGAAGGAGAGGTCAAGGAGGTTCAGCTCAAAATCTTTGAGCCCCCTAAGTTCTTTGAATCCTTTCTTGTTGGACGAAGGTTTGATGAAGCTATGGAACTCACTTCAAGAATCTGTGGAATATGCCCAGAGGCGCATCAGATCACGGCTCTGCGGGCCGTGGAGAACGCTATGGAAGTGACAGTCAGCGATCAGACCAGAGACCTACGAAAGCTGCTTGCCCTCAGCGCACACATCAGCAGCAACGTGCTAAGCATGTATTTTCTTGCCCTTCCCGACCTCCTCGGATATGAAAGCGCTATTGCCATGGTTCGAGATCACCTTTCCCTGGTAAAACGAGGGCTGAGACTGAAAAAGCTCGGCAACGATCTCACTGACTTGATTGGCGGTAGAGCTGTTCATCCCGTAACCGCCGTCGTCAAGGGATTCACGAAACTTCCCTCAAGGAAACATTCAGAAACATTCAGAAAACGCCTTGAAGAAGCCAAGGGGGACGCTCTTGCGACGGTTGAGATGTTCGCAGGTCTAGAAATACCTGATTTTACCAGGAAGTGTGAACACATAGCCCTCTCAGACCCTAAGGAATACGCCATCAACGAAGGAAGAATGGTTTCTACGGAGGGGCTAAACATCGACGAAAGCGAGTATCGAAAATACATCACCGAAAAACAGGTTCTTTACTCCTATGCAAAGCATTCCTCAGTTATTGGGCGCTCATCCTTCATGGTTGGACCGCTTGCAAGGGTGAATTTGAATTTCAAAAGGCTCTCCCAAGACGCCCAAGAAGCGGCGAAGAACACCGGCTTCAAATTTCCCAACTTCAATCCTTTCGTTGCCCACCTGGCTCGAGCGATAGAGCTTGTTCACGACATAGACGAGTGCATTGAAATCATCGAGCGTCTACCGTTGAGAGACGAAGACAGAAGTGTGAAGATTAAGGAGGGCGAGGGATTCGCAGTCACGGAGGCACCGAGAGGCATTTTGTACCACAGCTATAAGATCAATAGAGAAGGCATAGTTGTGGGAGCAGACATCGTTCCGCCAACGGCGCACAACGCAAACAACATAGAAAAGGACCTTTGGCAATTCGTTCCGAACCTTCTTAATCTGCCCTTAGAGGAAGCTACCTTGAAGTGCGAGATGCTCATAAGGGCCTACGATCCCTGCATTTCATGCTCAACCCACTTTTTAAGGATGGACATCCATAAGGTGGGCGCGAGCCAAAAATGTGTGCCAAAAATGAACACTTAAATTTGAGTTACACGCTTTATATTTTTTCTCGAAAATGAGGGTTGCGGAACGAAATATTCAACTACCAAGGCGGGTTAACAGGATGGTTCTCAGCGAAGAAAGGAGGATGAAATCAACGCGATCTATGTTAGAACACGCAAAAATCAAGGTCGGTATACAAATAAATGAAACTTATTACAGCATGTGCACAATATGCTCTTCAGGCTGGAGGATAGGCCCTTGAAGGAAAAGCCCAAGGCGGTTCTGGTTATCGGTGGCGGAATAGCGGGTATCCAGGCTGCCCTCGACCTTGGAGACATGGGAGTAAAGGTGCATCTAGTTGAGAGAAAGCCGAGCATAGGGGGCAGAATGGCTCAGCTCGACAAGACTTTTCCGACAAACGACTGCTCCATCTGTATACTAGCCCCCAAACTGGCTGATTGTTTCAGACACCCAAACATCACCCTCCACACGCTGTCGGAAGTCAAAGAGGTAACGGGACAAATAGGAGATTTCTCGGTAAAGTTACGCAAATATGCCAGATTTGTTGATGAAGAGAAGTGTGTCAACTGTGGAGAATGCGCCGCCAAGTGCCCGGTAAAGGTGCCTGACGAGTTTGATATGGGACTGAGAAAGAGGAAGGCCATATATCCATACTACCTTCAAGGGGTTCCAGCGGTCATGACCATTGACAGGGAAAACTGCCTTTACTTCACGA
>CAZQDW010000211.1:0-3941 GCA_964592315.1 uncultured Candidatus Bathyarchaeia archaeon | reverse complement strand
GACATCCCCCTCTTTATCAGCGTATCCATATATCGGGGGCCCATATAGAAAAGCAGCAACAATCTCTCCCGAGTTGGCTAAGTCTTTGCAGATATTCAAAATCTTGCTCTTAGCTTCCTGGCTGAGGAGGTTGTCAATCATGCCTCGTCTCTTGCCCTTCCTAAGCTACAATAGAGCTCGCACTTATAATATCTTTTTCTTAGGATTGCCCTTCAAGATGAAGAGTTAGTCGTCCGGATGACTACTATGTCAATCTCGACGGATGCCTTTTCTGAGTTCCGACATCCAATTAAGATCACAATGCAGAAATGCCATCAAGGAGGAACAAGAGATGCGTTCTTCAGAACGTTTCTAACGATGGAAGTCTTGCTCTTGTACTCGTCCTTGCAGAACAGATCAGTCCATTCTATTTCTAGTTCCACAACTCCGCATTGAAAGAAGAACATTATCTCTTTTCATCTATCTGTAGGGCATCCTATTGTCCGGCGTTTTGACTCTTTGAAGCCTTACATGTAAGACACCGTTGATGTAGGATTTGTTTTGAAGTCGAGTACCTTCGGGCACTTCGACTTTCCGCATAAAGTCTCCGCTTCCCTTTATCTCTAAGACGTTATTGATTAGTTTGACCTTCACTTCTTCAGCTGGTCCCGGCACTCTAGCTATGAAGGTTACGCCTTCCTCTTCGTTGATAAGATCGAAGAACCACTCAGCTTCTCCTGGATAATAGGGTTTTTCCTCTTTGAAGATTTTTCTTATCTCCCTCAACCAGTAGATTAATGTTGCAACTGCGATAGTCCCCACAACTATCCCGAGGATGCCTCCCTTAAGCTTGAAGAGTATGATCAGAAGTAGGGCAACTACTGCTATGCTTATTATTGATAGTATGTCTTTGAGTTCACCTGGTCTCTCCCACGGTTTGCTCATGTGGTAGACCTCTTCTCACGTAAGATTGACCGTGATATAGTGCAACTCAAGCACACCTTCAACGCTCACGATGACGCCGAAGTTCACCTTACCGTCCTCTTTCCACATGAACACCCTAGAGACATCGTACCCGTCGCTTAATTCTAAGAAAGACTCTAGGAGAGATTGAACATTGACCCAGTCCTCGTCGGAGAGGTACTTGGCGGTTCCCTCGATGAACGAAACATCGGCGTTGATGTCCGTGGGCGTTAATACCCTCAGCCCTGCCTTTTCGAAGACATCTATCATATTCGCGATCCTCTCTTCCTCACTCAGTACAGGACTGGGCGGAGGAACTTCAATACCAGCTGTCTTGGCTAGAAAGGTTCGGAAACTCTCCTCAGGAGTGGAGCCTAAGCCCACATAGTATTCTCCCGCAAAGTCCGCTCCAACCGTCGCTATGGTTCCAAGCTGGGTAACGACACCGCCTCCGGGTGCTGTGTAGACCGGTATGAAGAATACATCGTAGTCTCCAATCCTGTAGAATATCTGATTTCCAATCCTGGGATTCCTGAGAAGTGTCTCCAGCTGGGCGAAGTCCGGATTCCTTGCTAAGGCCTCGTTTACCGCTGTCGGGCCCAGAAGCTTAGTCTCAGCCTGCAGAGGTACTTGATAGAAGAACATCTCTCCCGTATGAGGGTAGTCATTTCTAACCACCATGTACCCAGCAAGGTTCTCTCCCAGCGCTCCTCGGAGCTCCAATGACAAGAGTCCTATGAACTCCAATTCCTTGAAACCTGGAGGCTGCGCCAGGATGTAATACGTGTCAAGACCCTCAGGGACAACGAAAAACTCCCTCGCTGCAATGAAAGCAGCGGGATCAGTAACGTGGAAGAAGTTGTACATATCGATCCTCCATTCAAAAAGCTCTTCCGGATACCTCAATTGAGGCTCCAGCCATTCTGGCAGACTCGTCGAAACGTATTCGGCATAGACCAACTTAAACAGTTGGCTGAAATAGTCGTTGCCTAGGATGATTAGCTGGATATCCCCGTCGTACACATCTATGAGCGCGTAGCCCACGAGCCTTGCTAAGGGAAGACTGTCGCTCCACGGCACGTTTTTGGCGTCAAGAAAAACGATAAGAGGCATAGCCCAGAAGGTTTGTTTGCCGTTGGTCACAGGCCACATGTCAACGCGTTCTCCTCTGAACTCGTATGTGAAGTATGGGAAGAGTAGACGCATTCGGTCGTAGACATCCCTGTACCTGAGAACCCTCATTGTTGCTGTTGGATAGGAAAGAAAGAAGTTAGGTTCAAAGATCCAGGTCAAAGGTGGGGAAATATCTATTCCACCTTTTCCGCTGTAGAAGTGCCCTTCCACTTCGTCACTAGTGGATCTTCCCACGGGATACGCAACCCATGTTTCTCGGAAGAGCCCTCCTTCGCCATAGTAGATCTTCCTCTGTTGAAAGAACATGCCGGCATTAACAATTTTGCCCGTATGAGCGTCCAGCATGAGGTAGCCATTGGGCACATGTGTGTAGAGGAAGTGGGTGGCGTACCATCGATCCTCCTGCCTGACCGTTGTTGGTAGAATTAGATCCATCGAGGCGCTCCAATGGAGAGAGCCGTTGAAACGCAAGATGTCTGCTTCTGCGAAATCTACATAAGGTGTTAGACCTATCTCTGGCCTCAGCTTGTCAAAGGACCCTCCATGGTCCCATAGACGCACCTTGTCCAAGAAACCCATGTATCTTGCAATGTATCCGTCGATCTGATCAGGAGGAATAGATGTCAAGCCGAACTCATACGGAACCTCATGAACCTCATTCAGCTCAGCGAGGTAGCGGTTCACAGAGATAAGTTGATCGATATATGGACCAAGCATCTCGAGCTTCCTCACATCTGCGATACTATTGTTGATCAGCATCACCGAGCCGACCGCTATGGCGATAATAATGAAGGTGCCTATGCGAATGTAGACCTGACGACGACGGAAACCAACATATGCTCCTATCTCTCCTCTTTTCCTATCTAAGAAAGCAAATGCGGCCAAAACTACTCCTGCCGCACCAATGCCCGCAATAACATATCTAGTGTTATAATCTATGAAGGAAGAGAAAAACATGCTGAAGAAAATCCACGCCAGAAACGCGGCGACTAGGGCTTCTACTTTTGATGCGAACTGGCTTAGACTAGGCATCTTCATGCCGAAAACGTAGGTGGCAATCAGAGGAGCCATGATGCGAGCGATCTCGGTTATCAATACCAAGAGTATGAGACGGATCCACAGAGCGAAAAGTGCCGGTGGAACCAGAAGAGTGAGCGAGGGCATCAGGGGAATAACGTGAGCTTCAGCATAGGTCATATTGAGAGGAGGAGTGGTGAACGGAAGGGCGAAAAGCGTCGGGATCCTCTCTAGGCCAGTTTCCCAGCCTAGCATCGCCGCGTTCACTGCCATACCGAACATTACGTTTGTGAAGAAGAACATACTTACGAGAACCTTGGTTGTTTGCCAGATCAGGAATTTTAGGTGAGGCAGCCTGAAACTCTCAAACTCGAACCATACTGGTGAGATCTTTTCCTGGACTCCTCTGGACCGTATTAACTTGAAAATGAGACTGGCGGCCCACCAGATTATGGATCTCCTGTTCTTAAAGTCAACTCGGAATACAGTTAGCGTTGCCAGGACAAGTCCGCCCAATAAACCGAAATATATAGGTTTGATAAAGAGCTCTCCGAACTCGTGAAGGTTGAGCCAGAAGATCACGGTTTCACGGATGAAAACGACAGCGAAAATAATAACCAAAACAACGAGCAATAGCCAATAGAGGCGCCGGCTGCGAACACGCTTTTCGTTATCACTCATCGCTACACAATCCCAACTTCATTATTGACTCTCGAGCTCTGTGGATTTGACTAACAATAACACTTGCGCCATTAAATAACATTTCTACATCGGCTCTCCACATTCATATATGAAAATATTGTCCCTTGCCAGAGTAAGAAACTCAGTTCAAGCGAACCCTTGAGAGG
>CAZQDW010000210.1:0-3979 GCA_964592315.1 uncultured Candidatus Bathyarchaeia archaeon | reverse complement strand
CAGCTTGGTAGAGCTTCCGAACCAGCCACAAACTGGCTGGTGGAGACGCTGTAGATGCCTACCGATTGGTGGGTGTTACTCAGCCTGCCGAGCGAACAGTGACCGGAGTGTCGCAGGAGGGCTGAAGGATCCCTTCGGCTCGGCGACTTCAAAATGGGGCAAAACCCCTTGAGACTCCTGCCCGCCCGACCACGTAATGATCGCTACCATGCTGAGTAGACCCAGGAGACTGTGTCGCCATCTTTAAGCGTGAAAGCGTCGGCTCCCACTGGGCCGAACTCCCATTGCGCTTTTGTCGAATCCCATATGTTCCAGAGCCAGCCGTGGCTTTGATCTCCGCTCACTCCATTGATGGCTGTTATCAAGATTCCCCAGTCGTATCTCTGATACTCGATCTTTGCGATTATCTTTGTCGCATTGAAAAGGTTTGCACCTATCGGGACTCTGGTATTGTTATACCATGCTTTGGTTCCGTTCCCGTAATCGATTAAGATGTTGACGAATATTGTGTGCTCTGCTAGTTCCTTTAAGGCATCTCGATAGAGATCTTGATACTTTGCGGACTCCGTATAATAGTATAGGCTGAGGTAAAAGGATGCAAGTAGAGCGCATAATAGCGCCGTTGAGATCCACATCCATCCACTTCTCTTAGCCATAAAATTCTTCACCTCCTCTTAGCTGTGAAGATTTGAATAGCGTTGATCGTTAAAGATGCGCCGAAGAAGAAGAACAGGAAATTTGAAACTTCATGTGCCAGAGCGAACGGAACACCGACGATTATGGCTACAATTATCGGAAGCCCAGCGAGAAACCCTGAAATTGCATTTGTAAACAAGTCATACACAAAAGTCAGTAGGAAGCCTAGAGAACCAAATTTGACATTGGAGACCCAGAACCTAACATTTGAGATTGAGGAAATTCGCGATTCCTGCAATTGGAGCTGAGAAGCCAGACCTCCGACTAGCCCGTATAAGCTCTCACCGGCGATCGTTGCGAACAAGATCGGCAAGGAGAAACCGTAAGGGTTCAGGGTTCCATAGACAAGCCACGTAAAGATACCAACCAGTATGCCGACGAAAGGTCCCATTACGTAACCTGAGACAAAGACGAAGAGGTCCATAAATTTGACATTGACAATGCTCAACATTAGATAGTTCGAGGCTACGCATAGGGCTGTCATGACGCCGACAAAGCCTAGCTCCCTTGTGGAGAGCTTAAGACCTAGAAGCATTCTGGTCAGCTCGGCGCTGGATGGATAATCCAACCATCTATTTAAATCTTCCGCATCGCCAAGAGCGAAAATGATAACCAAGAATGGCGTCACTTCAGATTCAGAAAAGCATTAATAACTCATCAATTCAGTTGTAATTGAGGTGGGATAATGGGAAAAGTTTTCCCGGACGGTTTTCTTTGGGGTAATGCTATGGCTGCCTTTCAAGTTGAGATGGGCTTAGGTGAAATCGACTCGAAATCTGACTGGTACATTTGGGCTCACGATAAGGAGAACGTCAAGAATAGTTTGGTCAGTGGCGACTGTCCTGAAAACGGCCCTGGTTTCTGGGAGCTCTTCCGCGATGATCTCAAGCTGGCCAAGGAGGGTCTGGGCGGAAACTCTGTCAGGTTGTCTTTTGATTGGAGCAGAATCTTTCCGGAGCAGACTAGAGATATACCCGTCACAGTAGGCTTTGACAGCTTCGGGAACGTTTGTGATGTCGGTATCCCAGCGGATAGTGTGCGTCTTCTAGACGAGAGGGCTTACCAGCCCTCTGTCCAAAGGTATCGAGAGATCCTGACCGAATGTAGAAGATTGGGTCTAACCGTTCTTTTGACCTTGTATCACTGGCCTCTACCGTTGTGGGTTCATGATGCGATAGCTTGCCGTGATGATTTCGGTCACGCTGTCCGTCGCGGGTGGGTAGATCAAACAACCATAGTCGAGTTCGCCAAGTATTCTGCCTATGTCGCAAAGACCTTCGGAGACCTAGTTGATCTCTACGCGACCCTAAATGAGCCTATGGTTGTCAGTGGAGCCGGATACCTATCGAAGGATAGCGGTTTTCCACCCGGCTTGAGTGATCTCAGCTCGTTTGTCGAGGTTTCTAAGAACTTAGCTATTGCACATGGGATCGCCTACGAGCTGGTTAAGAAGTGGGATACATCTTCATGCTCAGCCTATGGTCCTGCTTACGTTGGCGTTGTTCATAACCCTCAGTACTATGAGGCTTTCGATAAGGATTCAAAGGACGATGTTAGAACCGCAAGGTTTGTTGAGTACATTCAGAACGAGTGGATGCTTAACATGATCCTGAAGGGTGACTACGACCTGAACCTTAACATGACAATCGAGAAGGACGAGCAGCGCCCCAGCCTCGTTAAGGGATGCGACTTTATCGGGGTCAACTACTACATGAGAAACAGGATTAGAGCCGCTCCGAGCGCGATTCTGGGCTTTCCGGGGTTTGAGACAGTTCCTTGCACCGAGAACTGTACAGATATGGGTTGGGAGATCTATCCCCAAGGCATGCGTTACGAGCTGAACTGGGCTTATAACCTTTATAGGAGACCTCTGATGGTAACTGAGAACGGCATAGCAGATGCCAAAGACGAGAAACGGAGTAGTTACCTCTTAAGCCACCTCGGGGAGATTCACAAGGCTATAGCCGAAGACGGTGTACCCGTTAAGGGCTACTTCCACTGGTCCCTACTCGACAATTTCGAGTGGGCAAGGGGTTTCAAGATGAGATTTGGCCTGTACCGAGTGAACTATGAGACCAAAGAGAGGAAGCCAACAAAGGCAGTACCAGTATACAAACAGATAGCAACGACAAATATGCTGGAAGAATAAGAACGCGTGTAAAACGCATTATTCTTCACCAAAACTTTTAATTCTGCTGTTTTCTCAAGAGTGGAGGTCAAACGTCATCGACAGCAAAATTTTATCTTTTAATGGCCGCGTCTATAAATACGACTTCGGTCTCTTCCCATATGGCGTCGATGTGGGCAAGTATCTCCTTTTCCTTTTTCAAAATCCACAAGCCTCTGTCTTCACTTTCTCCAATATCTCACTGTACAACAATTACACCTAGTCCTTCCTTATCGAACTGTACAGATTTAGCATTTACTAATCTTCGTAACCACGCATAAAACTAAGTATATAATGCTTGGTAGACACATGTGCAGAAATCTCTAGAGGGTTTCCCTATCCCAAAGGGAATTCCCTTTTTAAAATATTAAGATACTTTTCTTTATTGACGTATTTATGGGAGTTAGATGTCTATTTCCTTGAAATCTTTCTCGCTACCTACTATAATCCTGGATTCAAAGAGCTTAGCTGTTGCCGCTGAGAAAAAAGGCATCCACAAGCGATAAGGCATTAAATCGTCGTCCTCTGTCGGAATAACCTTTAAACCGTAGAGGCGAAGGTTTCTCTCCTTCTCCTCCGCCAATCTAGGGTCTATTCGGTAAAGAACCGAAATAAATCTCGCTGTTGGACCTAACCATCACTTTTGTTTATCTAGCCACTCTTTTATGGCTCTAAAGTTTTCCACCGATGTTGGGATATAGAATTCGTATGGTTCCATCTGAGAAAGCATCTCGTTGACCATCTTCAATGCTTTTCCCCTATTTTCCTTAGTCAAGTTTTTAACGAGATTCACTATCTCTTTCAATCGGTCTGACGCTTCTGTAGAGTAACCGCCAATCTCAAAATCGCATTGTTCAAGTTTCTTAAGGATGTCTTCAACGCCAGACAAACAATACTTCCTCCCTACAATAATTAGACAATAATATTAAATTAATAAATCTTAGGTTGTTCTAAACACATTCGACAAACGAATAGTTTGGAGGATTCGCGAAACATGATCGACCTTTTGGACAGACTTACCTAGGCTTTCTGGAACTTTTAAAGCGTGGTGTGTATGCCTTTCACGCTCTTGCATCTGGGTCCTGCATTACTTTTGGGAATGATCTTCTTCAGATA
>CAZQDW010000209.1:0-3983 GCA_964592315.1 uncultured Candidatus Bathyarchaeia archaeon | reverse complement strand
GGTCTGATCAGATCCTTCGCCGTAGCTTCCTCCGATCTTGGGTAAGGATAACCTCGAATAACGGCGACTGGGATGCCTTCGTTAGCTTGTCCTATAACGAGCTCGGCGGCTGAAGAAAGCTCGTCGGCTATGGCTGTTTGTTTCACTCTCAAAACATACCCAAAGAGGTCGCTCTCGCCTCTTCTATCCCGGATCGGCTTCAAACCCGCAACCCCTACGGCGACGTTTATCTCGCCGTTGCGTAACGCCCGACCATGAGTATCCGATATGATAACCGCCACATCCTTTCCTGTAGTCTCTTTGACTTTCTGCCGAATCATCCGAGCTGAATGATCTGGATCCTTCGGCAAGAGAGCGACCACATCCTGTCCAGAGACATTTGACCTATCGACTCCAGCATTGGCGCATATGAAGCCGTGCTTGGTTTCGGCGATTATGTGGCCGTCTCCCATACGGATGATGTTCTTAGATTCGCGAAGAACCACCTCGACCAAGGCTGGATCCTTATCATACTGTTGAGCAATATTCTTCGCAAACTCGGACGGAGTAACTTCACTAAGGATTGCAGTATTGCCTTCAGCACGAGAGACGATGACGTGAGTCACTACGATTATGTCACCGTCTTGAACTGGTGTTCTTTGTCTTTTAGCAGCCTTCACGATCAGCTCTGCTAAGTCGTCGCCCTTTTTTATGATAGGCAATCCTTCAACCGGGAATACGGTGATCGTACGCATCGCAGGCTCGCCCTCAGTCTTATTCTAGATCAAAAATATATACCATTGGTCATGCCTCCCTCCTCATATGGCAAGTAAGCTCGGCAATCTGCTCGGGAACTAACTCAGCCGTCAAGGAACAGGATGATAGGAGTAAAGGAAACAAAAAGTCTTTTATCGATAGATAATTTTAGAGAGTTGTGGTGTACTAGAGTTGCCTTGCACAGTTGTTGTGTGTGGATTCTTCGGGGATACTGGCAAAGGTAAGATCATCTCGTATCTAGCCTTAAAGGATAAGATCTCGGTAGCAGCTAGGGCGGGTGTAGGCCCGAACGCAGGCCACACTGTGGTTTATGGCGATAAGACCTATAAGATGCGGATGCTCCCCAGCGCTTTCGTCTATGATAAGTGTAGGCTCTTGATTGGGCCGGGAGTCCTCATAAACCCAGAGGTTCTACTTAGAGAGGTGGAGCTGACCGGAGCCTATGATAGGACCGGCGTTGATCCCCAATGCGCCATAATCGACCCCAAACACATCGAAGTTGACATGAAAGGATACTTGGCTGCTGAAGTAAAAACAACTGGCACAGGTACAGGTCCCTGCAATGCTGAGAGAGCCCTGAGGACGGTCAAGCTGACGAGAGATGTACCAGAACTCAAAAGGTTTGTTACAGATGTCCCACTCGAAGTCAACAGCGCCATTGAAAAAGGAGAAAACGTCTTGATTGAGGGAACTCAGGGAACCTATCTATCGCTTTATCACGGAACCTACCCATATTGCACATCAAAGGATGTCACAGCGTCCGCTGCATGCTCTGACGTGGGAGTCGGCCCCAAGAAGGTAGACGATGTTTTGATCGTTTTCAAAGCCTATACAACAAGAGTCGGCGGCGGACCGCTTCCCAACGAGATATCGTGGGAGGAGGCTGAGAAAAGAGGGTGGGCAGAGATAGCTTCAGTAACTGGAAGAAGAAGAAGGGCTGCTCCATTCAATTTTGAACTCGCAAAGAGGGCGATTATGCTGAACAGCGCCACCCAAGCAGCTCTAACCAAGATAGATGCCGTTTTTCCTGATTGCAAGGCAGCAAAGTCTTACCGAGAACTTTCAACCGAGGCCAAGAAGTTTGTTGAGAAGATTGAGAAAGTGGTAGGTCTACCAGTGACGCTTATCGGAACGGGACCTGAAGCTTGGGAAATTGTCGATAGGAGGCTAGATATCGGAATCTCATTCCGCTCGTAAAGTATTTAAATATCCATGCATGGGATTTAGAGTTAAAACCCGTCGCGGGCTGAACACCTGCAAAAGGAGCAAATCATTTGTTCAATCTAGTGACCTTGGAGGACACTATCCGAATACCACCAGAGCGATTCGGCGACCCTCTGGAAGAAGTTGGATATGATCAGCTGAAGATTAAATACGAAGGCATGGTTGATGAGGAACTGGGCTACGTGATCGCAGTGACCGACATAAAGGTCTCACAAATCGGAAAGATACTTCCAGGCGACGGGGCAACGCACCACAAGGTTACTTTCTCCCTCTTAACGTTCTACCCTAAGATTCAAGAAATAGTTGAAGGCGAGGTCGTTGAGGTAGCTGACTTCGGTGCTTTCATCCGAATCGGGCCGATCGACGCGCTACTACACGTTTCACAGATTCTGGATGACTTCATCTCCTACGATGAAAAACAAGGGGTGCTTATGGGTAAAGAGACGAAAAGGCGAGTTACAGCAGGCGATCACATGCGGGTACGCATAACTGCGGTTTCGATTGGCAGAGGTGGAGAGTCCGGAAAGGTGGGAGTAACATCTCGGCAGCCATTTCTAGGAAAGATAGAGTGGATCGACACCGATGTGGCAAAAGCGAAAGGTGAGGAGACAAAGGAAGAACAACAGGAATAGCAGGCAGATTCTGAAATGAATGAAAAAGCTTGCAGGGATTGCAACTTTATCTCCGAGGGTTCATCTTGTCCGAATTGTAAATCTACCAACCTAAGCGAAGACTTCAGCGGATTGGTCGTAATAATGGACCCGGAAAGTTCAGCCATTGCCCAGGCGATGGGGATAACTAAGAAAGGCAAGTATGCGATACGTGTAAGGTGAGAGAAGTTACGCATTCTGACACCTTCCCTTCGTAAGAGACTAAAGCTCCCCTTGGGCCTCTTAGTTCGCGGCCCACCTGAATACACTATTGAAAAGTTGAAACAACTGATAGATGAAATGGAGCCAGTTAGGATAATAGCCGTTGGTGATAGGGTTTCTAGTAACCTAGCGAAGAAAAGGATCGCCCCTCACGTTCTAATTGTTGACAACAAGATTATGCGAAGGTCTATATCGCCTATAGAAGTCGATGCAGATCAAACTTTACATGTCAGAAATCCTGCGGGAACCATAACCGATGAAGCGTGGCAAGTTATAGAAGAGGTGTTGAAACAAGAGAAGAGAATCAAAATCGTTGTTGACGGCGAGGAGGATCTACTCACCTTGGTAGCAGTTTTGTGTGCCCCTGAGAATTCGGTAGTAGTCTACGGACAACCGCGTGAAGGAGCAGTTATGATTAAGGTTACCAAAGAGACGAAAGAGATGGCATCTGAACTGGTAGATGAGATGGAATGGCAAGGTCAGAAAAGTTAATCTGGAAGATAAAACTCAAAGGAAGAAGGATGAAGGAGATTGAAGACCAAGATTTTATCTCGAAGACACAACGAGCTGCTGAACAGGAGAGAAATATCTTTTGAAATCCTTCATGAAAGGGGAGGAACGCCCTCGCGCCTTGAAGTTAGGAAACAACTCGCGTCGATGTTAGGTGCAGACATTGATTGTGTCATCATCAAAAAAATCGAGACAAAGAGAGGTTCTACGGCCACGATAGGTGAGGCAAATATCTATGATTCAGTTGAACAGGCTAAATATACCGAGCCCAGTTACATAATATCAAGGAATATCCCTAAAGAAAAAAGCCAAGAGGGTGAATGAGTCTGTCTAAAGAAGGAAGTACTTTGGAAAGGAAAAAGAGGAAGAGAACCATTTCGTCTTACTATGCGTTCGAGAAGGACAAACTCAAGAGATTACTTCCATTTTGTGAACGATGTGGACCAGGATACTTCATGGCTGACCAGGGCGACCGTTTTTCTTGTGGTCATTGCGGCTTTACAAGATACAAACAGAAGACGAATAGGTCGGTGTGAGACAAGGCGGCTTCGACATTTTACTCGCGTTCACTTATCACCATTTGCAGTGATGTTAAGACTGCTGATATGACTAGAAGTACTG
>CAZQDW010000208.1:3512-3995 GCA_964592315.1 uncultured Candidatus Bathyarchaeia archaeon | reverse complement strand
GTGTCATACTCCTCGGCATGTCCCCCTGCACGGCGATGGTAATGTGGTGGATGCTCCTCGCAAAAGGAGACATGGGCCAAGGGTTGATAAACACGGCTGTTAACGCATTGCTGATGTTGATTCTCTATGCACCTCAATCTGCTTTCTATCTGGGCGTAAGCGGCATACCAGTCCCATGGGATCTAATCGCTATGAGCGTCCTCTTTTTCATAGCCCTTCCGGTATCCCTAGGGGCAGTTTCAAGAGAACTGTTGATAGCAAGGAAAGGGAAAGATTGGTTTCAATCCACGTACATTGAAATTGTGCGCAAAATCTCCATCATGGCACTGCTGCTCACTTTAGTCGTCATGTTTTCATTTCAAGGGAAGATAATCCTAAAAGATCCAGTTCTCGTCGCTTATCTTGCCGCTCCAAACTTACTGCATTACTTGACTATGATTACGATAATATACTCGGCGTCGTGGCTGTCCAATTGGGATTACC
>CAZQDW010000208.1:0-3502 GCA_964592315.1 uncultured Candidatus Bathyarchaeia archaeon | reverse complement strand
TTACCCGACCTCAATAGATACTACTATTATCGGTTCGAGCAGTCACTTTGAGGTCGCAATTGCTGTCGCAACAACCCTTTATGGAATCAACTCGGGCGCCGCCTTGGCTACGGTAATAGGTCCCTTAATGGAAGTCCCATTAATGTTGTCTTTGGTGAAATTCGGCCTACGGACTCAACACCTATTCCCAAGAAACAGTAGGCAGGAGAAAAAAGGGAGAGGCATTTTATGAGAACTGACCAGTGCCTCTAGCCTACTTTTCGATGTTGAAAGGTAGGACTGCGTACAGGTGGTTGCCATTGGTTTCGTCTACCATCTCGTACCCAAATATGCCGGTCACAGTCACGCCATTCTGATTTGTCACGGTTTTTTCAAGGGCTTCTACTGTAACCTCGTCCCCAACTGAGATGTACCCTTCCTCACAAAGTTCAAGTAGCCGAATAACCTCCGAGTCAACATTCCAAGCTCCGGGCAGAACTATGTTAAGTCTCTCACCTTCGTTAGTTGTCACTATGAGCATGTGTCCGCCATGCGCTACAACTGTGCCCTCAACCGTCACGGTTTCAGCATCCTTAAAGAACCATATGGCAATCCGAGGTCTCCAGTGTTGCGACGCCTGTCGCAGAATGAATTGCCTGGCTCTTTCTTCGGGCGAGTAGGAAGAGTTACCCGTTTCACCCTGATCGCTGTAGACCATGATTATGCTCATCAATGGCAAGGCGATACTGAGCGCGATTATGGCGCCGATTATTACCTTAGTCTGGGTCTTCATTCTCCATATTCCTCCTTTTTGTATTTCTCACTCTTTTGTTCTGGGACAGAATTCGTTAAAAAAGGCTTCTCACCGATAATGTGCACAGGTGATGTACACCAAAAATGAAAGGTCGGATCGGACAGTATAGTCTAGCATGCAACTTAATAATTCAGATCTTAACAAAATTGATAGGAGGTCTATAATACCGTGTTATCCTTCCGTTCCTTTCATCATTTTCTCCTCAAGGTGTAAGAGCAAACCAACTCTGCGCTCCCATTTCTTGAAGAATCTATACTGCCCTAGGAGTAGGAGGATCTCGTAGATTACGAAGACTGCTACAAGAATTAGGAAAACAAATTCGTCAATGACTCCAATCAACCCAAACCTCCTAATCCTCGAAAGTAGCCCCGAAAACCGGACTATGAGAAAGAAAAGAAGTACCCCAGACGTAACTATCCCGATCAGCGATGCTGTTCTAAACTTGTCCCATTCCTTGTCAAGTTCTGTCAGAAAGTCATGTAACGACCTTAGGGGGTACGACTCCACATCCTCCTTTTCACTCATCTCATCCTCATCTCAAATCTTCGAAAGCATTCCTTGATAACCATGATGCACCAAGAATGAACACCTCAGAGAATGGACGGCAGAGCTTCTCGAAGTTCCTTGTACGCTTTCCTCCCTCTCTCAGTGATCTTGCAGGGACCATCCTCGGCCTCTTCCACCAAGCCTTTCTCCTTCAGATAGAAAAAATGCTTTAAAAAGTCATCGTATGATAGAGAAGTTGCCTTACGCCAGACGTATGTGCGGAGCTGAGGCCTACTGTTGTAGTACAGAAACTCAAGGATCTCAAACCTGATCTGGACGGCACCTTTCCGCATCTTAGGCATGAAATGTAACTCCACGTACTTTCGTTTAATCAACAAATATCTGGAATTAGGAGAAATAGTTTTAGTCGATTTATTTCCTCCCTCTCACTAGGCTTCGGGCTTTTGCCCTTGTGACGATATCGTCTAGATTCAGGAGTTAGCATAGACGACAGTCCCATGCTGTTAGCATTACAGTTAGAAAATCTTACTCTACAGTGAGAGAACACTCTTAATATTAGACTCTTTTGGCGTCATTTCTGTAGGAAACCGGTTCGTATACGATAGACCTTCAAGCCCTAACCTTATGTTAGGGCTAGACTGAGATAGTCTCTAACGTTGACAACATTAATATAGGCCAAAATAACGATTTGCCTTGCGAAAAGTCCGATGACCTTGGGTAACCACGAAATTACTTATGAGGTAATGAGATTGTCAAAAGTTGACCTGCCATCGTTGTTCATGGTTCTTTCCTTCACGACCAACATTCTTATCAGCTTCTTTGATCCCAATGTAATACCAATTCCAAGAGAAATTGGACTAGCCGTTGTTGTTCTCGGGAGTACGTTCTTTGTCTATGTGCTTCTTCACCTGAGAAGTGGATTCTTTGGAGAGACTGAGCCGAAACTCAACTTCCTAATCACCGAAGGTCCCTACAAGTTCTGTAGACACCCACAATACTTGAGCTTCACCGTCATGATCTTTGGTTTTGACTTAATGTTCAGAAGTGTCGTAGGCATTGTCCTCACGTTAGCATTATCAATTCCTAGCGTAGTCTATAGGGCAAGCGTTGAAGATAGATTGCTCAAACGAAAATTTGGGAAAGAATGGGAGGAGTACGCCGATAGAGTAGGGTTCTTGCTACCAAAACTCAGAAAATGACGAATCAGGTATAAGCTGACTATTCAATGAAACGTATGCGATTCTGAGCTTCACGCATTGGAAAAAGAGATAACGCCTGGGGGACTTTTGGCTAGAAGGAGGTGAAAGCATGGCAAAGAAAGACGGTAAAGTCGTCTATGTGCTCGATATATTCCATATAATGGAGACTATGATGGGACACGAGAGAATAAGCAGCTTCACAGTTGAAGAAGCTTTGAGGTTCGTACAGGACACGGCGGCTCTTCTGCAAGGGGAAGTAACAGCTAGTCAGTATAAGCAGAATTGGAACCTGAAATAGAATCTCCGTTTTCATCGATTATGCCGTCGGGATGCAACGATGCTCTATCATGAAACTCGCGACCCAATCCAGGTTCAAAAAGCCTTAGGAAGGGCAGACTAGTTGACGCTGGGTTCGAATACATGTGTTATGTGAACAACATCAAGTTTTCGACGAAAAGAAAGTAGCTGTTATATTTAAGAAGCACCGTATTAGGTTTATAAGTGACTCCTGTAATTCGCCTAAGTATAGAGGAGAATAATCAGATGCCTAAGGTCAGAGCGGCTGTAAAGATAGAGAATGTTGTAGCCTCCGCAACCTTGAAACAGAACATCGACTTGAACACTGTGGTGAAGAGTTATCCGAGTGTCGAGTATCGGCCAGAAGAGTTCCCCGGGCTCGTCTTCCGACTCAAAAAGCCCAAGACAGCGACTCTGATTTTTAACTCCGGCAAGATGGTTTGTACTGGTGCGAAGTCTGAAAAAGAGGCGAAGCGCGCTGTCCTAAAGGTAATCAAAGAGATGAAGAACAGCGGAATAATCGTCGTCAGTAAACCTGAGCTGAAGATACAGAACATCGTAGCCTCAGCTAACTTGAACGGGATGATAGACCTTGAGAAATCAACCTATACTCTCGGAAGAACCATGTACGAGCCGGAACAGTTCCCTGGACTCATCTACCGCATGGACGAACCCAAGGTGGTCATTCTCATCTTCGCGAGCGGAA
>CAZQDW010000207.1:0-3995 GCA_964592315.1 uncultured Candidatus Bathyarchaeia archaeon | reverse complement strand
GGCAGCATCAAGGGAAGCCTTCTCGGAGCCTTCATCGTAGCATATGCTGAGAAAACAGTTGCTATTGCGGTCCCCGAAGGAGGAGCGATCGTAGGCGTTGTTCCACTTGCCGTCATCGTCGCTGTTTTACTCGTAAGACCCAAAGGGTTGTTTGGAAAGCGTGTAGAAATGGAGGAGTGAGATTAAGATGGTTATGGGTTACCTTAGAAGAGCGTATTCAAGCTTTGCTGCGCATGTTTTTGACGTTCCTCCGAGACTTATGGCTTTTCTGTTCCTCATGATCCTACTTCTAGTCCCAGTCGCGGGGGTAGGTCCATACTATCTGAACATAATGATTTATGCAAATGTGGTGGCGATTTTTGCGGCTAGCTGGGATCTGCTGGTAGGTCGCACTGGACAAATCAGTCTTGGTCACGCTATTTTCTTCGGAATTGGAGGTTATAGCTCAGCTTTACTATTCAAATATTACGGGCTTCCAATATGGGTTACTATACCAATAGCCCTGCTAATAGGCTCTTTGGCAGCGCTGGTTTTAGGGTTTCCCTGTCTAAGGGTGAAGGGACCTTACCTAGCCCTGGTAACTATGTCCTTTCCGATAATTATCTCCAACATAGTTAAGTGGTCTCCTCTTACCGACGTATTTGGTGGCGAATTAGGCATTCGGAGCATGCCTGGCTTTTTTACTTTTCTTCCCGTAGTGCCCACAAACCAGCAACGAATAGCAGAATATTACTTTACCTTGGTCTTGCTTTTCGCATCCTCCGTCCTAATCTACAAGATTGCAAATTCGAAAACAGGGATTGTTTTCGTGTCTATTCTTGATGACGAGTTGGCGTCCAAAGCTTGTGGAATCAACGTAACCAAGTATAAACTCATGTCTTTCATAATAAGTGGTTTGTTTGGGACTCTAGCGGGTTGCGTCCAAGCTCATCTATTAAAAGTCGCAAATCCACCGATGTTTGAGCTTACCATGTCCTTCACACCAATAATCGTAACGTTTTTAGGAGGAATAGGAACAATTTACGGTCCGATAGTTGGAGCTTACATCTTTACCATTCTGGATAGGTACTTCCTAACTGATCTGCTGCCACGACTACTACGTGACAACTTCCAGGTGACCCTCCCAAGTGGATATGAGTATGCTAAGCTCCTAATTTTTACTCTTATCGTATTAATTCTCGTCATAAAGTGGCCAAGAGGTGTATCAAGGTTCACAACGGATAAACTCGAAGACCTTGAGGAAGCTAGGGATCTAGACGAGAGGGGGCCCAGAATCTGGAAGACGTACAAGAAGAAGAAGGAAAAGAGCTAGCCTCATTCAGGAGTGTCATTCATGCATCTACTTGAAGTTGAAAACCTAACAAAACGTTTCGGCGGACTGACAGCCGTCAAAAACGTTAGCTTCCATGTTGATGAAGGAGAGATTGTAGGCATAATCGGGCCAAACGGCGCCGGAAAAACAACATTGTTTCACCTTGTAAGCGGATTCCTCGAACCAGATTCCGGAACCGTGAAATTCAAAGGCGATAACGTGATAGGACTTGCACCCCATAAAGTCGTCAACAAGGGAATCGCTAGAACGTTTCAGGTGGTCAGACCCTTCCGGCATCTACCAGTCATCGCAAATGTTATGGTAGCGCTTAAGTCTCCTAGAGGATCGAAAAAAATCGAATGGATCAAAACCATGGAACGAAAGGCCGCAGAGATCTTAGAGGACGTAGGTCTCTCTGAAGTTATGCTTGAACCAGCAGAGAACCTAGGCCATGGAGACTTGAAGCGGCTAGAGATGGCAAAAGCCCTCGCCACCGAGCCGGATCTACTAATGTTGGATGAACCATTTGGCGGATTAAACCCACTTGAAACTGATTATTTGACCAAGTCACTTATGAGAATGCACTTGGATGAGCCTACCCGTGGCATACTCATAGTTGAGCATAAGCTATACGCTCTCATGAAGATAGTTAAAAGAGTAATAGTACTTCACGAAGGGGAGAAAATAGCCGAAGGCACGCCTGAGGAAATTGCTCAAAACAAACAAGTAATAGAGGTATACATGGGAAAGGCGATGTAATGCTTGAAGTAAAAGACCTAACAGTCCACTACGACGGCGCCATGGCATTAAACTGCGTCAACCTAAAAGTCGAAGACAAAGAATTTGTTGGCGTAGTAGGACCAAACGGTTCCGGAAAGTCAACAATGCTTCGCGCCATAACAGGCATACTAACTGAGGTTGAACCTGGAAAGAGAGAACGCCCAACCCTGTCGGGAATTATAATGTTAGATGGAAAACGACTAGACAAACTTAGAGCTTGGGAAATCGCAAAATTGGGTGTTATTCATTGCCCAGAAAGGCGCAGACCGTTTGCTGAAATGACAACTCTTGAAAACCTAGAGATTGGAGCCTACCTACGCAAGGATAAGGATGGGGTTAGGAAAGACTTAGAATGGATCTATAAATTGTTCCCTGTCCTAAAGGAAAGATCGAATCAGATGTCGAAAACTTTGAGCGGCGGTGAGCAACAGATGCTCGCCATTGCAAGAGCGTTCATGTCCAAACCAAAGATTCTGCTCATCGATGAGCCATCTCTAGGGCTGGCTCCACAACTAAAGGAAAGAATGCTTGAGTGTATTAGAGAAATATGGCGTTCAGGAGTCACAATTTTATTAGTGGAACAAGACGTAGCCATAACCCTTGCATCAGCCCAAAGAATCTATATTCTTGCGCATGGAAGAATAGCGACTCAAGGAACCAAAGAGGAACTAATGAAAAGTAGAGATGTAAGAGAAATATACTTGGGACTATAAATATCACATCATTGAAGATACTCATCACTTCACTTTCATGATCAAAGAATAATCTTTTATGTTCGTTCCACACCTAAGCTACTGTGATCCAAAATGAAAAATTCAGAGTCTGATGTGGCGCTAGCCGAATATGAAAAGAGGCCTTGGCTGAAATGGTATGCTGAAGGGGTTCCAAAGGATATCGAAATCCCTGAAAAGTCCATTCCGGAAATGATTGATGAAGCAGTTAAGAAATGGGGCAACGAAACTGGGACAGTTTTCTACGGCAGGAAAATGAAACACAAAGAAATACACGAGCTATCTCTGAAGTTTGCAACAGCGCTCCATGATCTCGGAGTTAAGAAAGGAGACAGGGTCGCCCTGCTCCTTCCAAACTGCCCACAGTTCATGATCGCCTACTTTGGAATTCTTAGGATAGGGGCTGCGGCTTCATCCATGAGCCCGCTTTATTCTCCGAGAGAAATCAAGCATCAACTCAACGACAGTGGAAGCAAGATTGTTGTTTGTCTAGATCTGCTCTTCGAGAACGTGGAGAAGGTCTGGGGAGAAACAGGGTTACAACATGCAATCATAACGAGTGTGGAAGAGTATCTACCTAGCTCCGGACGATTCTTCGGAAAGGTGCGAGGAAAAACATTGTCTGTTGAAGTAAGTCAGAAACACCAGATTCTTATGTTTCAAGATCTAATCAAGAAGTATCCACCGAATCCGCCTAAAGTTGAAATAAATCCCGAAGAGGATTTGGCAGCGCTTCCTTACACGGGAGGAACAACAGGAGTGCCTAAGGGGGCAATGCTTACACACTATAATATAATTGCAATTCAAGAGGAAATGCGACGCTTTTTCCCCGACGTAGAGGACGGCAAAGAATGCACTGTGGCATTGTTGCCCTTCTATCACATATATGGTCAATCAGTGATCATGATAACAGGAGCGATACGTGGCGGAACCGGTATATTGTTCGCCCGGCCTGATCTGGAAGACATCGTTGCTGCGATGGAGCAACATAATGTGACGATGTTTTACGGTGTCCCGTCTCTCTACAAGTATCTTTTAGATGTAAAGAGAGCCAGGAGGTTCAATTGGAAAAGATTGAAGTACATCTTTTGCGGCGCAGACACTCTACATCAAGAAATAAGGAACGATTGGATGAGGTTCATTGGTAAAGAAATTCGAGAAGGCTATGGCTT
>CAZQDW010000206.1:0-4007 GCA_964592315.1 uncultured Candidatus Bathyarchaeia archaeon | reverse complement strand
TTGACGCTGTGGAAAAGGCTTATCTCGAACGTGCTAAGCAAACGGCGATATGTCCCGAGCGACTTGTAATTGATATTAAGAAACATAAAGGGTCCATATTCTGTATGTCGGCCTACCTAAGCAGGATGGATATTATGGCGACCAAGATAGTAACCAATTATGAAGAAAACCTTTCAAAATACGGATTACCAACCATCCTAGGTTCAATCATCTTGAACGATTCAAAGACTGGAAGTATAATTTCCCTAATGGAAGGAACTTACATCACGGCGTTGAGGACTGGAGCTACCAGCGGAGTTGCAGCTAAATATCTTGCAAGAAAGGATTCGGAAGTGATCGGTGTGATAGGAACGGGCGTTCAAGCAAGGACTCAAGTTTGGGCTCTTTGCCAAGTGCTCAAAAACGTAAATAAAGTGAAGGCGTATGACGCGGTTTTTGAAAGAGCTGAGAAGTTTGTGAAGGAAATGCATTCAACTATAGATGCAGAAATAGCAAGATCAAGTAAGGAATGCGTTGAGGATTCAGATGTTGTAATTATTGCCACGACATCAAGAGTTCCAGTTTTAGATGGCAACCGGGTTAAAAAGGGAACTCACGTAACTTCAATCGGATATGTTGGGCCGGACGGAAGAGAACTTGATGATGCTACTGTTAAACGATCAAAAATCGTCGTAGATACGAAGAGTGTGCTTGTCGAGTCAGGAGACTTGATAATTCCAATTAGAAAGGGAATAATTACTAAAGATGATGTACACGCAGAATTGGCTGAAATTGTCTCTGGGGAAAAACTTGGACGCGCAGAGAAAGATGAAATAACTTGCTTTAAGTCAGTTGGACTTGCAATTGGAGATGCAGCCGTAGCAGGATTGGTATACAAAAAAGCCATAAAAGAGAAAGTTGGAACAGAAATAAACTTGTAACTAGTTAATATTTATTGTCGAGTCTTAGCAGGTCATAGTGGTCGCAAATCATGATGCACACTAGCAGGCACACTAGACTCGCCAGGAAGCAACACCTTCCATCTTGGCGCGCGCGGATTTCTACTCCGTAGATGAGGCAATGGAGGTTGATCAGTGAAAAGGAAGAAGATCATGAGAGAGAAACGAGTTTCAGTTGGAAGAGGAAAGTACAGGATCAACTTGAGCGCCATTATTACCAAGGATGGATTAATCGTCAGCATATTGGGCGTAGAAAAACCACATGCAGGTGCGGTAGCTATAGGCATTCCAAGATATAGCTTGAATGATCCCTCGAAAATTAGCGTCACAACATCTGTTTTCACAATGATTGGCCATAAAGATGACGAAGTGGCAAAGCCTGTTGCCCAAAGACTGGCCAAAGATCTTAATCAGACAGCAGTTGTGGTTGTAGGAATGCACATAGAGAAGGCGAAGGAGGAGGACATAAGGAAATTGGTAAATAATTCAATGCAGGCAGTCGAGGTATTTTTGAGAAAGACTAAAAATGATTCAATGACATTTGATTAAATAAAGGGAGAAGAGCTTATGCAGATAATCGTTGGAATATCGGGGGCGAGCGGGGTCATTTACGGCATAAGACTCTTAAAAGTGCTAAAGAGCCTAAATGTTAAGACACATTTCATAATAACAGAAGCTGGCGAGAAAGTAATCCAGCTCGAAACTGGCTTGACACTAAATGACCTGACCACGTTGGCAACTTATTCCTATAGAATTGACGACTTAGCATCTCCAATTTCAAGCGGCTCCTTCAAAACCGACGGTATGGTCATAGTTCCTTGCAGCATGAAAACATTAGCCGGCATCGCAACTGGATTTTCATGTAACTTGTTATTAAGAGCCGCGGATGTCACACTAAAGGAAAGAAGACCCTTAGTACTTGTTCCCAGAGAAACACCTTTTAGCATTATTCATCTAAAAAATATGTACGAGTTAGCTCAAGCTGGCGCAATAATTTTGCCCGCCATACCTGGATTCTACCATAATCCGAAATCTATAGATGATTTAGTTAATCAAATAGTCGGGAAGATTCTAGATGTATTCGATCTTAAGCATGAATTATACAAAAGATGGAAGACATAAAGCACTGAGCTTAAAGCGCGCGCTACATGTAGAGTTTTATGGGATCTTTTTGATTAAATTCATTAATTTGGATTATAAAACCGTCGTCCGCACGAGGTGTAGGGACAAAAACGGCTTCTATACAGCGCGCGCTATAAAGTTAACGTGCAAATCTGGGGACACTACATCGAAAGCAGACCTGTTTAGAACCCAAAACTGAAAATTTGTTTGCCCAAGTTTCGCAAAAGCTTAAAAGTCTTCAGAAACCCCTTTACTCAACAGGAGTGTAAGAAAATGGTAAAGAATCTTTCCATGTGGCTCCAGGAATATGAACAAAAACACCCCGAAGAAGTGATTCATATAGAACAAGAGGTTTCTACGAGGTACGAGGTAACAGCTTTTGTTAGGGCCTTCGAAGAAAAGAACCAATACCCCATTCTAGTGTTCCATAAATTGAAAACGGAAAGTGGTAGGCCATCCAACTGGAGACTCATCACAAACATCCTCGCAACAAGAACACGGTGCGCAGAAATCGCTGGAACCACATACGACGAAGTTGCAAGGTATTTTTCGGAGAAGACGAAGGAGAGAATAAAGCCAGTGATAGTTAAGAAGAACGAGGCGCCATGCAAACAAGTTATTATGAGATGCCCACAGGACATTTCACTTTTTGATATACCACTCGTACGCCATCACTCGCTCGACGGCGGTCCCTTTTTCACAGGGGGATTCTTTACTTGCTTCGATGCAGAGACGAGGGTAGATAACAGCTCTCTACATAGAGGAAATGTTTGGGAAGATGATAAGGCAGGTATAAATATGTCTCCAATATCTCATGCTGGAGACATCTTTCGAAATTATGAAGCAATGGACAAGGATATGCCTGCAGCGTACTGGGTTGGGCATCATCCTGCAGCTATGATTAGCGCCCAAACGAGAATGGCTCTAGGAGAAAGCCATTTCGAGGTTATGGGAGCGGTACTTGGCGAGCCATTAAGACTTGTACCTTCAGAATCGTATGGCGAAGATTTGCTCGTTCCAGCGGATGCTGAATTCATATTTGAAGGATATCTTCCAGCACGGAAAAGAGCTCCTGAAGGTCCTTTCGGCGAATATCCAGGGTACACAGGGCCACAACGTTGGAATCCCTATTTCATAATAACGCATATCACATGTAGAAAAGACGCGATCTTCCACGATATAACCGTAGGTGGTCCTGAACATCAAATCACAGGCTGCTTTGGAATTGAAACAGGAGTATACAACTTAGTCAAGCAAGTAGTTCCAACAATAAAGAACGTATACATGCCGGTTTCGGGTTGCTGCAGGTTCCATGTATACCTTCAAATCAAGAAAGAAAGGGACCCAGACGGTAGAGAAGCCATAATGGCAGCAATGCTAGCTGATCCCCGAATCAAGCACGTATTCGCGTTTGATGAGGACATCGACATATTCAATGAAAAACAAGTTCTTTGGGCAATTGCGACAAGAACGCAGTGGGATGAGGATCTAATAATAGTTCCGGAGGTAGCAGGCGCTCCATGGGATCCTTCGTCAAAAGACGCTGTGACTTGTAAGGGCGGAATCGATGCCACAGAACCTCTTCCAACCACAAGCCCATTCCTGCTCGGCAATGTGCTTCCCAAGGAAATCAAAGAGAAAATTAATTATACAACTCTTGACAAGTTCATTTCGAAGGAGAAATTGGCTAAGACTCCAGTAACAATTTAGGTGGTGTGTATAAAGTATGTCAGTTGCTCCTAGAGGAAAAGCCATATGGGTCGTATGTCCCAATTGTGAGTTTGCATTCTACTGTGGCCCCGAATATCTCGATCCATCGCGAGGATACAATCCTATTCCTGAGGCTGACATAGATCAATACCTCAGGTGCCCGAAGTGTAAGAAAACTTTTAAGGTCCATGAATCGAAGACGCCGATTGGTACGGTGCCCCCAAGGCTGGTGAGAAG
>CAZQDW010000205.1:0-4008 GCA_964592315.1 uncultured Candidatus Bathyarchaeia archaeon | reverse complement strand
GACTTACTGAAGAATACTGTCGGAATCCGACTTGTGAAGAGAAACTCATGCACCACTAGTGCCGACAGGTGTATCCCTAGCGTTTTCATTTCGGCTTACGGAAGATTTCCCCTCCGTGAATGTTGCCGACTTAACAGGTTCGATTATCGCGCCCGCTGGTGATTGGTACGACCGGCCAGCATACGGGGAAAGACATATAGCATTGTTTTCGGAAGAATCCGCTCCTGGAACCTCGCTTCTCTACATTAAACCGGGCAGTAAAAGGAAACCCCGTAATATGTACGTGCTTAATCAAACTTATTCAGTCATCTCCGACTGCAGATTTCAGATTCCATGAGTTTTTCATGACGGGGTCAAGAGACTTAGGACTAGGGTGGAGAGGCTAACTAGAACCAAGAAAGCCTTTTATTGCGATTCAGAACCTTCAAGTGAACGCATCTGTATCTGGGTGTTGCAGGTGAAGCTTGCGGAGAGAATCAGGGAAGAATTTTCATTCGTTAAGGGAAATTACTTGATACTGATTGTGAGCCTAATTCTGATGGATTTCGCTGCGGAAATACCGGGGACGTATTATTCGGACTATGTCATCCAGCTTGGTGGAAGCCCAACCATCTTAGGATTTATCAGCTTGATCTCCATGCTGGCTTTAGCATCCATACAGTTCCCCGGAGGATATCTGGCAGACAAATATGGAAGACGATGGCTCATATCAGCCCTAACATTCGGCGTTGCACTTTCATACATTTTCTACGCAGCTGCTCCAAGCTGGCATTTCATCGTGATCGGAGCAACGATGGGGAACCTATTCCGTCTTTATCAACCAGCAGAAGACGCTATGATGGCGGATTCGCTTCCACAAGAAAAACGCGGAATGGGATTCTCGATAATCAACTTGATAATGAGTGTTTCAACAACACCTTCTCCTATTCTTGCCCTGTTGTTGGTGACTACTCACGGATCAGTGATGGGGATGAGAATAGCGTACACAATTGTTCTAGCTTTGTTTCTTCTGGCGGCAACAGTCCGACTAAGACTTAGGGAAACCATGAAGAATTCTGAGAGGCTAGACCTGAGAGAAGCATTAGGTTCTTATCCCAAAGCATTTCGGGAAGGGGTATACGTTTGGAAAGTCGTACCACGGTCAACACTGTCCCTTTTCATCTCGCAACTAATTCTCCGGTTCTCATTTGCCATGGTCATGAATCTCTTCTTGGTCTACGCATTCTATGTACTTCGGATAGGCGGTCCCCCCGATCCAACACTTTCGCCTCAGCTGGATCCGGCTCTCCAGCTCGCACGCGAGAGGTGGGGCTATGTTGGTATTGCTTTGTCCGTGGCTATGATAGCTTTGTCTATTCCAACTGGAAAGATAATTGACAAAATTGGCAGAAAGGTTCCTCTCGTCCTGTCTAGTCTGATAATGATCCCGGCCTTCTTAATTTTTGTCTACGGAAACTATCTAACTCTCTATATTACTATGATACTTGCCGGGTTTGGCATGATTCTCGCTTTCTCATCCTATCAAACGTTACTCGCTGATCTCGTGCCGCAAGCACATCGTGGGAAAGTCACGGGTTCCATCAACTTTTTCAGTTTCATATTCATGGCCATTGGTGGAATGACTGGCGGGCTATTATATGATAATGTATCACCACAGTCTCCTTTCCTTCTTATGCCGATCCTGGTCATCCTATCAGATCTGATAGTAGTATTCCACGTTCATGAACCTAAGCCGGAGGAAAGGCAAGCCTAAGCATCCTATAGACCTTGGCTAGCTCTTTCTCGGAATTGGTATCAACATCATGTGAGTTTTTCATCTCTTTCTCCTCTAGATCATTTCGCAGGAATGCATCGACTGTCTGCTTGAGGGGTGCGTGGCTTGTTGAGAGAGAGGTCGGAATCGATTTACGTAGAGAAATATTTGCAATGCTATCTTGTGACATAACCATTTGATTCTTCTAGCAACAAAATCTTGGCCTTAGTCAGAATATGTTCTACGAGTGGCAGCACATTGATTGAGTCTAGGTCTCAGCCATTTTACGTTGTCCCAAATCCATCGGAAATAGGCTTCGTCATTGTCTTCGCTCGTGAGGACATATTCTCTAACGAATTCCTTGTGGCATTTCACAAGATCTGAAATCCGATTGTCACTCAACTCAGAGCCTTCAGAGTGCCTTCTTCCGAACTCGTGTGCGAGAATTTCCAGCGGAGTGAAAAAGTAGGGGAGAAAGATATACTCTAAGTTGACATTTATTCCGCTTCTTTTTAGCCCTTCCACAAGGTCTCTGCCGTGGAAATCCGAAATGCAGAGGCTGGATACTGCATGGTCGAATCTGCTGACAATATAGTTAGCCTCGTCCCACAGGGCATCCTCTGAAGCTTCGACAAAGTCTGTGAGGAGATTCCTCCACTCTTTCACGTCGATCTTGCCAGTTAGGCTTGATCTAAGAATCATTCTGGCGATTTCCTCAGCCATGCGTGCAGAAAGATGAGCGAAAATAGGTTGCCTATAACACCAAACTCTCAAATACGGCCTCGTGCGCTTAAGGTCCCTCACCACTGCAACGATTGGTTTGACTGCGTACTCCCAAGATCTTATGGGTTCAGTGATTAACTTTAGTTCCAGCAATCGGTCTATGAACGACTGGTATGGTACTCCCTCAACTAACTCTTCCAGTATCCTTTCTAAGTCTCTTTGTAGGTTCAGGTATAAAACATCAAATTCGCTACTCTCTAGCAGTGTGGCAACCCTTTCGGATGCAGCTCGCAGGCTGCCGGGTGAAACCCAAATTGTGAGATGGCCTTGCATTACATGTCTGCTTTTCAAATCAGACATTCGAAATAAAAAGAGGGTGTTGTTGAGGGATTAATATTCCGGAGGCATACCTCCGTATCCACCTGGGCCACCAGGAGGCATCTTGGGAGCTTTCATCTTTCCAGCGGCGATCACATCGTCGATCTTGAGGATCATTGTTGCGGCTTCAGTGGCAGATTTGATGATCTGTTTCTTGACAGCGAGAGGATCGTAGACCTCTAGTTCCTTCATGTCTTTTACTTTCCCTTCGAAGACATCTATGCCAGTCCATGTTTCGCCTTTCTCGTGGTGTACTCTAAGCTCAGAAAGTATATCTATGGGATCCAAGCCTGCGTTCTCGCCCAACGTAACCGCAACAGTGTCCACAGCCTCAGCGTAAGCCTGAACAGCCAGCTGTTCTCTACCTGGAAGAGTCGCAGCAAAATCCCTGAGTTCTCTGGATATTTCTAATTCTGGTGCTCCGCCACCACCCAGCAACTTGGGCTCCTGAACTACATCTCGCACAACGCATAGGGCGTCGTGAACCGAGCGTTCGGCTTCATCAACGATCCGTTCCGTTCCGCCTCGAATAAGAATTGCAACAGAACGCGGATTCTTGCATCCTTCGATGAAGGTCATCTTGTCGTCTCCGATCTTCCGCTCCTCAACCACCTCTGCATGACCAAGATCGTTCTCAGTAAAGTCGTCCAAGTTTGTGACCACCCTTCCGCCAGTAGCTTTAGCAAGTTTCTCCATATCGGACTTCTTTGCGCGTCGAACTACCATTATGCCCTCCTTAGCCATGAAGTGCTGAACCATATCATCTATGCCCTTCTGACAGACCACGACATTTGCACCAGCCTTCTTAACCTTCTTAGCCATCTCGCGAAGCATGTTCTCTTCTTCACGTAGGAACGCTTCCATCTGGTCCGGTGTCTCAATGTTTATTTTTGCGTCGAATTCTGTCTTCTCAACCTCAAGCGCAGCATCCAGAAGGGCGATGTTGGCGTTCTCTACTCTTTTCGGCATCCCTGGGTGAACGACTTCCTTATCCAGAACAATGCCCTTTATCAGCTTACTGTCAGTTATAGACTCACCTGGTTTCTTTTCCACCATGATATTGTCTAAGTCTGCCCTGTATTCGTCTCCAACCTTTTGGGCTACATGTAAAATGGCGTCAACGGTTATTTCGGCCAGTTGCTCCCGATTCTCGG
>CAZQDW010000204.1:3662-4011 GCA_964592315.1 uncultured Candidatus Bathyarchaeia archaeon | reverse complement strand
GGCGGGAAGAGACGCTCCGAATCTTCTGCTCAAAGAGATGCTCAAGGCGATAAAACCATACACTTAGACCGATATGAAAATCGGTCCCTTTTTCTATCTCGCAAACCTTAACATCTTTCAAGAATAGATCAGTCTAGTGAGCTAGATCTATTTGGACAAAGGAAACAAGTCGACCCAATATGAAGAGCTAGAAGCGTGGTTCCAAACATCGCTGATTACAGGAGTTACCGCCGTCATAGTTTTCATTATGCAGAACCTCACTGGACGGATATTCAATCCTGCTTTCGAGATCTGCATAATCTATGTTCCGGCGTTTGTGTCCTTGTTCATGTACTTAAGACTGAGAATC
>CAZQDW010000204.1:0-3652 GCA_964592315.1 uncultured Candidatus Bathyarchaeia archaeon | reverse complement strand
GCATAATTCACATTCCAATGCTCGTATCCTTGGCCATCTATCTGACACTGAGAATCTCCGCCCGGAAACCTAGCCATTGATGGAAACGTTTTTGAGCAAAGTAGCTATCAATTGAAAGTATCGACGTGGGTGGAGGCATTGGAATGGTTAAGAAAATTAAGATAGTGACCGAAACCACAGGAGAGGTCGAAGCCGAATTGGTCGAGGAGAAAAACCCGAAAACAGCTGAGGCCATCTGGGAGAAGCTGCCGATAGAAGCCAGAGCAAACAGGTGGGGTGATGAGATCTACTTCTCTATACCAGTCCGAATCGGCGAGGAAAACGCTCAAGAAACTGTCAACCAAGGGGATCTGGGGTACTGGCCACCTGGAAACTCCTTCTGCATATTCTTCGGCCCGACTCCCATAAGTCGTGGCAAGGAGATAAGGCCGGCTGACCCTGTTAATGTGTTTGGAAAGATAAGCGGAGATCCCAAAGTTTTCAAGAAAGTAAAGAGTGGTCAACCAATCAGGGTCGAAAGACTGTAACCATTGATATCCTGCAAAGAAGGGTTCAAAAGGACTCCAAAGGTTTCTTCGAAAAGATCGCTGGCACATTTAGGAATTCTTCATATGGGATTAGTAGCGCCGTGGGTCTACGTCATCTGCTTTCGCTCTCTGATCTTGACGAGCTCTTCTACCAGAATTTCCAGGTGAGTGACTCCTTTAGAACTGCATAGTCATCGGGCCTGAATCTCTTGGCCAGATTTCTTGCATCCTTCAGTGCTTCGTCAACAATATCCTCCGACATTGAGAAATAGTCTCCAGTTAGCAACGAGAATTCTTGTTGAGAATCTCTTTGCCTACGAAGACTAAATATCTTTTGAGGAGTTTGCACATATTTTTTTATAAGCTCCTTCAGATATTATAGATGGGAGGATGCAGGTAATAGTAGGTGCATATGCTACAACCGATAGAGAAGGCCGAATTCCTTTCATCCATAATTGTTGCTGGGAAGTCAGAGCATGAAGAATGAGACATCTGGTAAGCCTTGGATAAAGATTGAGAACGTTGTGTCTTCAGCTACGCTGAAACATGGGATCGACATAAAGGCGGTTTGTAAAGCTTTCCCCGGGACCGAATATAAGCCTGAGGTTTTCCCGGGACTGGTTTTCCGCTTGAACAAGCCTAGGACGGCAACTCTAATATTCAACTCTGGAAAGATGGTCTGCACCGGTGCAAAGTCTGAGAAAGATTCAGTAGCCGCGCTGAAGAGAATAGTGAGAAGGTTGAAGAAAGAAAACATAGTGATCATGGGCAAACCGGAAATACAGATTCAGAATATTGTTGCATCTGCAAACCTGGAAGGTAGAATCGACCTTTTCGGGCTGTACCAATCTTGTGGAAGAGATATGGGCGGTAGGATAATGTACGAACCTGAGCAGTTTCCGGGCTTAATATATAGGATGGCGGATCCGAAGACAGTTATCCTCGTCTTTACCAGTGGCAAGCTTGTTTGCACAGGGATTAGAAAGGAAGAAGAGGTCTATCGGGCCGTCGAGAAGCTTCGTCAAACTCTGGAACAGTTCGGAGTCATAACCTACCACAGAACGTAAGCGAGCAATTGACTGAGATATTTTCGGCTCCAAAACTTTAGATGTCTTAGCAAAAAGTGTTTCAGCCACCGTTTTTCCAGACTAGAAAGTCTTATAGCCAGTTACGGGAAGACTTGGCATTAGGATCTAGTTTTCGCATAAAAGTGGGCTACGCGTTGAAGCACAGTAAAGTTCGTTAGCAAAGCAAGCAAGACCATGCACCATCTTATAGCATCGACCCATATTAGGTTTAGGAGGCTGCCTAAGACTATTATGATGAGGCGGTCGGCGCGTTCAGCTACCCCGACTGTTTCCATTTTGATTCCTGCCGCCTCCGACCTAGCCCTGGCATAGCTTACAAGTACCGACCCTACTAAGGCGACGATCCCCCATGAGACATCCGAAAGTCCTCCGACTATAATACCGAAATAGATAGCTGATTCAGCATATCTGTCGAGCAGAGAATCCAGAAATCCGCCAAAGGTCGTAGTTTTACCATACAATCTTGCCAAGGCTCCGTCGAGAGCATCACAGAAACCCGAGATCGAAAGGAACATAGGAGCCAAGATCATGGAAGCCTGCTCACTGTATTCTCCGAAAGACAACGTTCCTGCCAACCAATACAGGAAGCTTGAGACTGTCGCGAAGATTATCCCTAGAGCACTGATCTGGTTGGGTCTGAACCTGGCTTTGTATGCTACTTTTGCCTCAAAGAGGATCCATGATTGGAATTTTTCCTTGACCTTGGTTAGCAATTCTGCCCTTCTCTCTGCTTTAGAAAGACGGATCTCATTCCATTAAATCTAGCATCTTATTTAAGCATTGATCATATCGTTACACTTCGTCACAGCGGTTGTGTCTAAGGAATATAGGCATAGGTTGATGGGAATATTCGGCGGTGGTCACCGGCGCTGATTGCCGCTTGGCATTTCATATGTAAGCCAATCTGCTTAGAGAGTTAACTGACTAGGTGATCTCAGTATGCCCTCGCGAAGTAAACAACTTCCCTTGCTTCTTTGCCACAATATACACAGTCTGAAAACAATTGTTCCTTTTCGAAAGGAACCAATCTAATAGTTGCTCCAGTTTCCTCCTTTATCTTTTCTTCGCACTCTGTGCTTGAACACCAGCAGGATTTGATGAATCCGCCCTTTTCCCTCAGGACTTTCTTGAACTCGCGATAGGTTTTTGCAGCCGTAATGTTGTCTTCTAGGAACTTAGTCGCTTTGTTAAAAAGACTGTCTTGAATGGCCTTGAGCAACCCAGTTATCGTGTTAACGAGTTCTTCTTCCCTTACTTCAACCCTTTGCAGCGTGTCCCTTCTGGCGATGGTCACTTGCTCTCTCTCAATATCCCTCGGACCAATCTCGATTCTTATTGGCACACCCTTCAATTCCCAGTTGTTGAATTTCCATCCCGGCGTATATTCGGGTCTATCGTCAAGAATGGCTGATACTCCACTTTCCTCCAACCTCTTAAGGGCCTCTCTGGACTTACCTTTAACCAAATCTCGCTCTATCTCCTTGTAGAATATTGGGATTACCACAACTTGGTATGGAGCTACTTCAGGGGGAAGCACCAATCCCCTGTCGTCCCCATGAACCATCACGAGCGCTCCTATCAGTCTTGTAGATATACCCCATGAGGTCGTCCAAGCGTGATGTTCCTTTTCATCCTCTCCGACAAATTTGATTCCAAAGGCTCTTGAGAAGTTTTGCCCAAGATTGTGGGATGTTCCCATCTGGAGTGCTCTTCTATCCGGCATAATGGCTTCAAGCGTGGTTGTGTAGAGGGCTCCTGCAAACTTTTCGCTTTCGGTTTTCTTTCCGAGAAGTACTGGAATTGCCAGAAGATTCTCGATCAAGTCCTTATAGATTAGTAGGATGTCCATAACTTCTTTGTCGGCTTCTTCTTCTGTTGCGTGTGCCGTGTGCCCCTCCTGCCAGAGGAATTCTCTTGTTCTCAAAAATGGTTTGGTTGCTTTGGTTTCCCACCTAACGATATTACACCATTGATTCAGCTTGATGGGGAGGTCTCTCCAGCTCTTTGCCCACTTTTTGTACATGGTGTAGATGATCG
>CAZQDW010000203.1:0-4049 GCA_964592315.1 uncultured Candidatus Bathyarchaeia archaeon | reverse complement strand
CTTAGGTTTGGAATGGGAGAAACAGATGATGCGACTTGGGTTTGGATTCCAGAGCGTCGGGTTGTCTTTGCAGGCGACTTCGTTGTCTGGTCCTGCCCGAATATCGGGAACCCTTTTAAGGTTCAGCGTTACGAGACAGAATGGGCTGATGCCCTCGAACAGATGGCTTGTCTTCATCCCGATGTTTTAGTGCCAGGTCACGGACCAACAATTCGAGGTGAAGAAGTTCAGCAGGTGTGCCTTGACACCGCCCGAGCCCTACGTTATCTCCATGAGGAAGTAGTTGAACTTTTGAATCGGGGAGCCTGGATTGAGCAGATCCTTGAGGAAGTTAGACTTCCCGAAGACCTAGCCAAGAAGCCCTACTTGACTCCCGTTTATGGTTGCCCTACCTTCATAATTCACGGCATACATAGACGGTATGCTGGTTGGTACGACGGCAATCCTTCACATCTCTTCCCATCTAGGACAAGAGACATCGCCAAGGAGGTTATTCTTTTAGCCGGTGGACCAGAAGCATTGCTTAATCGGGCTAAGGCCTTGAAAGAGACCGGGAAAACACAATTAGCCCTACATCTAGTGGACTTCGTCCTGCATAACCCTGAAACTACAGGTTTGAAAGAGGCTCATATCCTTAAAGCAGACCTGCTCCAAGCCAGAGCTAATGAGGAACCAAGCTTCATTGCCCGCAACATCTTCACCAGCGGTGCCTGTCTGGAGCTTCAAGCCACTGGTGGGAGAAAGCAAAAAATGAAAACGCGCGCCAAGAAAACATCGTAAGTTAAGTAACGCACGCATCAATTAGTCTAAAGATCTTGATATCATATCTTTGTAAAAATGGTGCGGCGGACAACGAACTCGCCGATTCTGTCAGACTCCGAAGAATGATGTAAGTGCACACTTTCAGCATCTACGTTAACTACCATGCCAACGCACCGGCGCAACTTCCAGACAAAAAAAAAGGTTAAAGTATTAGGACTAATCCAAGAACCGTTTAAACGCATATAGAGATAGGTACTCACTTTGAAGGGAAGGGGGGAATTACGGGGGATATCGCTACTGCTTCACAATCTAAAGGCATCTGCAGTCTTCTTGAATGGTTATGATGTTCTCTTATGGAAAAACGTTACTCATGTAAGAGACCCTGCAATCTCATCTACTGCAGAAACCATTTTCTTAACTTCAGCTTCAGTGTTGTAGAGGTACACAGAGGCCCTCACGGTTCCTTCTTGTCGTTCTAGAAGTTCCTTGTTTAAGGGTAGACAACAGTGATGTCCCGACCTAACCAATATGTCGGCGGAGACGTCTAAAGCTAAAGCTACGTCATGGGGATTAAGGTCCCCGACGTTGAAGGAGACGATACCTGTCCTTTCTTCTAGTTTTTTAGGACCGTAAACTTCAACACTGGAGATACTTGCCAATCCTCGGCACATCCTTTGTGTCAGCTTTCTTTCATGAGCTTCAATGTTCTCCAGCTTGACTTCTCTTAGATAATCAACCGCCGCGCCTAGTCCAATGGCCTCGGCAACTGCAGGCGTGCCAGCCTCAAACTTAGTGGGGCTTCCGGTTAGCGTATAGTAATCCACGCCTACATCAGCAATTGTTCCTCCGCCAATGCTCGATGGTTCCAGATTATCAAGCAGTTCCTTTCGTACGTATAGTACGCCTACTCCAGTAGGGCCAAGCATTTTGTGACCCGAAAAGGCTAGGTAGTCACAACCAATTCTTTTGACATCTACCTTTAAATGCGGCACTGATTGGGCTCCATCCACCAGCAGATGAGCGTTGTGATCGTGCGCAATCTCGGCAACTTTGTCAACGGGTATTTTGACGCCTAGAACGTTTGAGACGTGGGTCAAAGCCACTAACCTTGTCTTATTGTCTATTGCATTTTCGAAATCAGCGACGTTGAATAGGCCTTCTCTGTTCGGTCGGACGACCTCTATTTTTACTCCGTATCGTTTCTTCAAACGTAGCCAGACGATGAAGTTAGAGTGGTGTTCGATAAGGGATGTCACGATTTTGTCGTCTTTCTTCCAGTCTAGGCCATTTGCTACAAGGTTTATAGCCTCTGTAGCGTTTCCTGTGAATATGATTTCAGTTTCTGATTCAGCGTTTATTAAGTCAGCAACCTTGGCATGGGCTTTCTCGTATTCTTCGCTGGCCCTCTGTGAAAATCTGTGGATGGCCCGTTCGACGTTGGCTCGATAATCATGATAAAACTCCAACATTTTCTGGATTACTGGTTCAGGAGTTAGGCTGCTTGCGGCGTTGTCTAGGTAGATGATGCCGGAATCCAGTATTGGGAAGTCTAGCCTAATTTTCGCTAGGTCTAGCAACTTTGTGATCCTCTGTAAGTATTACCTTTATAACACCGTTATAAAAGTTGTCTTCAACAGATAACGCCCTGAAACATGCCTTAGAAGCTTATTGCCCATGGACACAGAGAGGATTACTGCAAAATGTTTGCTTTTATTCCAACAAAAACAGGCCCTTTAACAATAATTTTCTTGTTCTTGCTCGTAATGCAAGCCATTCCAGCATCCTGAACCCTCACATTAACGTCGCTCGGAAGCTTCGCGATCTTTACTCTAACATCTACTTCGCCGATTTCTCTTGCATGTATCTTCTTTTCAATGGAGGCTGCAGCTAGAGCTGCTATGGCATCTAAATAACGAACTCCTGTGGAGACGCCATTCTTTCTAGCCATCTCCACGATCTTGGTATTTTCTAGTCCCTCTTGTGGTATGCCGAGAATGTTGCCCTCATAAACATACACGGTGTTCAAGGCTGCCGGGCCAATCAACTTTGTCCCCATGTCCGGCTCGTAAACGTGAATCTCAACGTTCCGATCAAGGAATTTTCCTTTGTAAGCGAGAAATTGGCATGGACTCGGTTGATTCGCGTTTTTTATTGCTGTCTGAATTATCGCATTGACAAGTTTTTCTCCTTCTCTAGTCAAAGGCGTTTGGTCGATCTCAACCATCTCGGCCAGCTGTTCATCCGTATAGTCCGCCTTCACGTACAAATGTGGGTAGACTAGTTTCCTAATGTCTTCGATACCAGTTCTTATCATAGCAATTCGTTCTAAGCCAGCCCCAAAATTGAAAACAGGATAAGGAATCTGGTATCTGGCCAAGCTAAGAGGATTATATAAACCCCCGTCGCCCACCTCGATGGGTTCACCATTTTTCGGATGCCTAACGAAGGCCTCAAACTCTGTTTTAGGCGCATAATACTTTGAAGTTGCCTTTTTGATCCTGAACTCAGCTTGTTCAAAGCCGAGTTTCTTAAAAAATTGTTTCACAATCTCTTTGCCATCCTCTAAACTGATTTCTTCAGCCATAATGACTATGGAAGCCGTCCAAGATTCATACAGATGTTTGACGTCAAGTTTTTGTTCTCTTCGAAACTTTGGGCTGATGGAGAATAATTGCAATGGTAGTGCTTCTTTATGTTGCATTTCTTTTAAAATGGGAAACCATGAAGAAGTCGTGTGCGATTTAAGGGTGAGTTTGGTTGGCACCGGATTCAATTTACTGAATTCTGAGAACAACGAAATTATCTGTGTCGCCTGCTCTTCTCTTATTTTGAGCTCTCCTACAAGAGTCTCGGTCAGATCATCTGATTCTATTTCACCCTTTTTGTATCTCCTGAAAATATGCTGAAGTTCCTTGACTTCATCGAAGTGCGGTATGATTTTCTTGATTTCGGAAATCTTCTCTTTCGATATACCTATGTCTGCCCTTGGGAGTCCTGCAAGATAGAAAATTCTGTCCAAGATGACGGGTGCTTCCGGTCCGTATTGCAGATAGATATGGCATTCCTCTGTTATCAATGGTGTTATAACCTCTGCAAATCCCATTTCCAAGAAAATGTTTCGAGCTTCGATTATGAGATCAAAGAGCGGATGCTGTTTCTTCTTGCTAGCTAGCGTAAAATATTTACCCTTCACCTTCAGAAATTTCCCTGATTCAGCCCATGTTCTTTCGTAGTCCTTTTGGGAGTCTTCAAGCAACTTTTTAGTGTCTATTCTCATCTCTAACGAT
>CAZQDW010000202.1:0-4071 GCA_964592315.1 uncultured Candidatus Bathyarchaeia archaeon | reverse complement strand
ATCAAGGCACCAGCGATCGCCGTTATAGCTGAAAGAAAATTATACATAAGCGCCCTTTTCTTACCGAGACCTCCATATACCAAGATGCCAAAATCGCCAATCTCCTGCGGAATCTCATGAAAAATAACAGCTAACGTTGTGGCTATACCTAACTCGTATGAGATCAAGAAGGTAGCCGCAATAATAGCTCCATCAATTAGATTATGGAGACCGTCTCCAATCAAGTTGAGGTACACGAACATGTGAATCGGGCAGTTCTCTTCGTGGCAGTGCCGCCAGTACAGAAACTTCTCCATAAAGAAAAAGGTTACAATCCCGAGCAATGCATAATACAATGCCATACTACCAGATTCTTCCAAAGATTCCGGAAATAGGTGAAGAAAAGCACCTCCTAACAATGACCCGGATGCAAATCCGACGAGGGCCACAAGTATTCTCCTGAGGAACTCTTCATTAAACCCAACAAAAACAATCCCTACGAAAGCGATCAAGCTTACCGCGACAACCGAGCCAAGTATCACAGGTAATCCAATCATCGACCAATCTATGACCAATTTCTCTTATATCCATTACGATCGGACCCAAAGTTCTCGCTGACACCTATGTCAATCAGGCACCAGAAAGTCTTCTCTGAGCCGTGGATCAAGCTCATCAAATCGCAACAGAGTTTCGGTAATCCTCAAATCTTTATGAAGAATAGATATGGGAATTGATTGCGGCGGTAGCCAAGTCAGGTCAAAACGGAAAACGTGATTTCAGGGGGAAGACGAGCTCACTTTTCCCATCTCCTAGATGCAACACCCACAACACCGAACTAATTACCCAACACCTATAAATTCAATAGGGCCATGCTTCGTTAACTTTATAATTGCGTTAAGAGAACAGGCTATTTTAGGTCGATCAAATTGAAGGTTTCACTCAGAGTTTCCTTCAGCCAACCTGAAAAAGATGGTGAACATCCTCTTGAACCGGCTCTGAGGCTTTGTTCCAACCTAGGATATGACGGTATAGAGCTTTGCCTAGAAGCTAGAACCTGGACAAGAGGCGGTCTCATGGCTTGGTCGCCGTCTTTGAATGCTGGCGAAAGGAACAAGATCCGAAAGCTTGTGGACTCCTACGGTTTAGAGATAGCCACTCTTTCCTCTGACTGGGCTTGGGGATACTCCACCTACTGTCCTAAGCTGAAATATTGGCAAAGGGGCACGGATGTCGTCAAGGAAGACATACGCTTAGCCGAAGACATTGGAGCCAAAGCGATACTGGTACATTGGGGTACAAGCCAAGCTCAAAGCTGGCAACAAGCGAAGGAGATGATCAAAGAGCTGGCTGAGGAAGGGGAGATGAGAGGCATAAAGGTCGGGTTTGAGGGAGGCATATGGGCCCGAATCGGACTCGGTGGACTCAAAGAGCTACGTCAGATGGTCGATGAGGTAGGCAGCAAATGGTTTGGCGTATATGAGCATTGTTACTGGCCGCGGGGAACAACTCAGCCGCATGAGGAAATCGAGTTATTAGGAGACAGAATCATATGCCTGCACTCCGGGAATATCGATACCAAGAACACTGATTATGAGCTCATGCTTAAGGCTCTGAAGAAATACTATGACTGGTACTGGGTCTTTGAGGTAGAAATAGACGAGGCCAAAGAAAACATAAATCCCTGGAAAGAGATAATGGCAAAATACTGGTAGGGGAAACCAATGACATCTCTAAAGATTGGCTTAGCGCTCTGGTCACTCGGACCGACAGCAACAGAAGACCAGTTGAAGCAAAGGCTGAACATTGCCCGTGAGATAGGGGTCAAATCTGTGCAGCCCTGGTGCGTCGACAATGGCCCTGCTAGGCCCTGCGTTCTAGACCCGGACCGTTGCACGGGGGCCAAAAGGTCAGCAATGCGGGAACTCATCCAGTCTTATGGCTTAGAGATCAGCGGGTTCTGCGCCCAGGTCGAAGGTCCCATCATTGCAGGAAAAGGATGGCCGGGATCCGGTCTCGGTGACCACCGAGACTTGAAAGAACGAGTCGAGAAGACGAAGAGAAGCCTTGAGCTCGCCGCTGATTTTGGTTCTCCTATTGTGACCACCCATCCTGGACAGATTCCTTCGGACAAATCGACCTTAACGTACAAGACGATGAAAACGTCATGCAGCGAAATAGCGCGTTTCGGTGAAGAGGTTGGGGGTATCTTTTGCATTGAAACAGGCCAAGAACAAGCCGCGACCCTTCGCAATATTCTTGAGGACGTTGGTTCTGAAGCTCTCAAGATTAACTACGATCCAGCCAACATGCTGAGATACGGTGTTGTCGAAGGCGTAAAGACGCTGGAACCATGGATTGTTCACACCCACGCTAAGGACTATAACCCGGAAACGCATAGCGCCACTGTCGGCGAAGGCCTTGTCCCATGGGACGAATATATTGCAGCCTTGAGAGCGACTGGATACGATGGCTGGTACGCTCTTGAGGATGAGACTGGAAGAGATGTCATTGCCTCCTTGAAAAGGGGTAAAGCCTTCCTTGAAAGATATTGAGTTAAACCAATCTTATGATGGGGCATCTCTTATAGCGTTAAGGTGGGGGAAAGGACTATGCCGAAACCAGTTAAGATTGCGCAAGTGGGTTGTGGAAGCGTCGCTCAAAGGGGAACCTTAGCCCATCTTGCCCTTGATGACGTGAAGGACAACGTTCAACTGGTCGCTACTATGGATGCTGTCGCTGAAAGAGCTAAGGCTTGTATGGGGAAGTTCGGTGCGAAAGAGTGGTATGATGATTACGACGCGATGCTGGCTGAGGCCGACATTGATGCTGTGACTATTGCCTCGCCAATAGGGCTTCATTATGAGCAGGTTATGAAGGCAATAGCTGCCGGAAAGCATGTCCACTGCAACAAGACCATAGCGACCAATACGAAAGAGGCTACTGACATCATTGAGGCTGCCGGAAAGAAGCGGGTTAAAGTGGTTTCTTCGCCAGGAAACAGCGCCAGGGAGCCTGCTGTTCGAAGGATCAAACAGCTCATCAAAGAAGGAATCATTGGAAAGGTTTACTTAGCTCAAGTTTCATCAGGCTTCGCTGGGCATGAATATGAAGAGTTCCGATGGCCAGACGACATCGTGGTTAGTGTAGACCCAACATGGTATTACGAGAAGGGCGGCGGCCCAATGTACGATTATGGGGTATACTTCCTTCACCAACTCACAGCGATCTTAGGCCCCGCTAAAAGCGTCGCAGCCATGTCAGGAATAGGCCTCAAGGAGAGAGCCTTCAAAGGAAAGAAGATCAACGTCGAGATGGATGACAACACACTGCTCTTGCTCGACTTCGGGGATTCCACATTCGCATACTTCGCCGCCACCTTCTCTCTTAATTTAGGGTGTCCACTTAACATATCAGGCAGCGAAGGCGCAGCAAGAGTTTTGGATCGGCGAAGACTTGAGATTGTGAGCGACAAGATAAAAGAAGGACGGAAAGTTGAGGAGCTCAGCTTCGACGGCACGCTGCCCTATGTCGAACAACTAGGCCCAGCCCACACGGTATGGAAACTTAAACCTGAGGAGCAGGAAAGCCTTCGGAAAAGTCTAGGGCTGGAAAATCTCCCAGAAGAGAACCATGTCTTCAACGATGTCATGCATCTTGTCCAGTGCATATCGAATGACACCGAACCCATAGTTATCGACAATATCGAGAGCATGCAACATGCAAGACACGTCATCGAAATCATAGAGAAAGGCTACATAGCCGCAAAAACAGGAAAAACACAGAAACTAACAACAACCTTCTAATGTCACTTATCCATAGACTTTACGGAAAGACCGCTTTTGTGAAGAGGGATACTTGAAAGACCACTAGGACACAAGGATTTACAGCAATTTCATAAGAGTTGACAACATTTTCAGTCCCGATTTCTGAATGTCAGTGAGTTGCCAAAATCAAACTCGGAAAAAGAGATAATAGAGAGAGGAATAGTTAGTGTATGAAGCGGCGGTAGCCAAGTCAGGTCAAAACCGAAGGCGTGATTTGAGGCGGAGGACTCAAGATCGCATCACCCATGAGCTATCCTCTCCCGTAGGG
>CAZQDW010000201.1:0-4078 GCA_964592315.1 uncultured Candidatus Bathyarchaeia archaeon | reverse complement strand
TCGGAAAACCGAAACATGTTTCGGAAAACAGAAAGGTGACATGTTTTCCTAGGCTAACTAGTCCGTTTTCGCCTTCAGGACATGTCGTGCTATTCTTGCTTATTTGGTCTGCGACCTAGTGTGTGTCGGACAACAATCTGACATATAGCATTCCCCGCAACGCGGATTCTGTGGTCTACACCAGCTGCGTCCAATCTTCCATGCGGGACGGTCAAATACACCAGGGTATCTTGGGTTCAGCTCGCGCGCTCGGTAGATTAGTTCCTCTTTTTTCGCTTCTGTCCTCAGCAATCCAAGCCTCTTGAATACCCTCAGGACTTGCACGTCGGGTGATACGTCGATCGAGGTCTCGTCTCTTACGGGGATCTTCATTTCGCGAACCAAGATGTTGGCGGCCATATTGGCTATCTTTACGCCTATACCATCAAACTCCAAGAAACGCCTCACGAGTGTGGCACTTGCAGGATAGTCTCTCCATATAGATGAGGCGTTGCCCGAATACTTCTCCGCGATCAATTGTATTGCTGAGTGAAAGTTCTTTGCCATGCGCTGTGGCCACCTATGTAATGGAGTCGGTTTAGACATCAGTCTTTTCACCTCATCAACCGACAGCTTCTGAAGATGTCTGAACTCAAACGAACCTAGTCTAGTTTTGAAACCGTATGGAATAGACCACGCCTTTTCAGCACTCATTCCTCGATCCATTACGCATGCAAGAACAAGTGCATGAGGATAGTGATCTAGATCGTTGAGTAAGCGATCCGATTCCTCGTGCTTAGTGAATTCAGATGGTCTGAACGGCTCAGAGAGAAGATGTTCTCCTCGATGCACTAGCTTCTTAATCAGATTCTGCATTTCCTACAGGACTCCAATCAGCGCGCGTTAAGCGTTCGTCACGATGACACGTACCCGTAGAGAGTACTTGTTGGTTTCTAGTTCCACGCGGGGACAGCACGTTAAGCTCTAGCGGCGCGTGCCAACCACGAGTGAATCGTACGTAGCCACGACTTGTTGGTTGAGGCCGCTTGAACTGGAATGCGTGTAGTCTACCTCTTGGCAGTCCCCAGACGAGCGAGTCAAAACCGAACCGCCGTTCTTCGTTTGTAGTTGGAGATATCAACGTGACTGATCTTCCATGCCGACGCTCAAGTTGTGAGGCCATATCATGAAGAAGGTTATGAACCACGGTGTTCTCTGAGGTTCGTCTCAGTGTTGTCGGCCAGTAAGTTGCCAGAATGATCTACTCCCAGGAATTATGACATCCCGAGTTCTTTTCAGTCTTCTCGTACAGCGTGACATAGTGCGCGACTCTACAACTCTACAACGGACAATATTCCAATCAAAATCTTGGAAGAGGAGAACTGCAGCCAGGCTCAGCTTCGTAGACTCTGACCATCCACGGAAGCGCTTCCACGAGGCTAATGATACGCTCAGCCGCCCTGGGCGACTTCAGCTACCTTGGTATATGCATCATGCCGAACATTCGGCAATTTCGGCATAATCCTCCGCCATTCAATTCCTCGTAACATCCGCATCCCTTACAGTATCCTTTCATACCATCACCTCGGGATCGAATCTTTCGGGCTAAAGCCTGCAGGCCCCTCTCGCATTCGCTTCCTAGCAGACGACGATCGGAAAAGCGTTCGCAGTATCCAACCCTTTGTGACAAAAACGAAGAAATAGCTACAAACAACTTCACTATTAGACAGCGTCTCAAGCGACACAATCGAATCTATGTGATGCGTCTCGTCAGCGATTGTTTTCTACAAAGCTAAGTGGAAAGATAGTAGCTCTTCCAATAACAGAGACATTCTCCGCAAGCAGGACAATGCCATGCGTGACATTTGTTGCACTTGTAGTGGTCTTGCTTGTATATTGGGTGACCACACTTCCAGCAATTGTCTTCTTCAAGTGCTGGACCTTGGCGAACAGGCCTATCGACTACGGGCATGTATGCTCCGTGACAGCCGGGATTGCTGCAGAACTCGAGCCTCTTGTCGCTAAGGACCTCAGCGCCACACATTCTGCAACGGTGTTTAAACATCAGGCCGCCTCACGGAGCCATCCGCTGGGCATATTGCAGATTGCTTTTGGCTTTCTAAAGAGCTTGCTGGGGCATCGCCTAACATTGGCTCCCTATTAAGCCGAAGTCATGGCCCCCTCGGCCCTATTTACAGCTTTGAGGCATCAAACTGGAATTCCTGACGTTGTATTGAATGAATCAGGATATATAGGAGAGTCCCACATACTCCCCTCTGCCGTCCGGAAGAACAGAATAGAATATTGGTGCTGCTTTGGTGATAATCTCGTCACGTCGAGATTCGATGCTTAATCTCTTCTTACTACTTTGCACAATTGAGTCATCCAGCAGACGGGGATACTTGTATGGTCGAGTCAAATTGCAGAAGCTTCTCTTTGAAGCGGAAAGACGCATGACACAGCTGGGAGTCAGAGCATTGACATATGTGTTCTATCGCTGGAAGCTTGGTCCATGGAGCCTTGAAGCGGATTGGGGACTGGACTGGCTCAAGAGGAATGGACTCGTCGACACGGATGATCAAGGAATCAAGGTGACTGCCACTGGGCGCAAACTGGTCAAGGATGCGAAAGAGGTTCTGGAGAGAAACAAAGAAATCGTCAATATCATAGACAAGGTTTCCGAAATTCACGCAATTGACACAGGGAAGGTGATGAAAGCCCTTGCGTACGGTATTCCTGCGCCCAGCTCAGGAAAACTGATAGAGGACGTGGAGAAGGGGGAGGTTGTACTTCAGCCTCTAGACAGTTCAACGGCCTCGAAGCTCTTTCTTGCAGACGACTCTTGGATTGAGACGCTTGAGCTTCTTCTCGACAAGAAGTCTAGGGAGTCCATTGAGGAGGCTATGGAGGATGCCCGACAAGGCCGAATTCAACCTTACAGGCCTGTTGGGTAGATGACGGAGGATTGGCCCTTCGATACAGGCCATACGCTACTGATCGCTTTCGTGACTCTATATCTGAACTGGACAAGGCCACACGTACTAAGGTCGATGAAGCTGTTCTCAAAGAGCTATGTGTTGATCCCGGGTCTTGCTCCAAACTTCTCTCGCACGAGTTGAAGGGAAAGAGAAGCTATCGTGTCGACGACTACAGAATCGTGTTCGCTACCTGCGATGAGTGTAGAGACAATCACTTTGAGAGATTCAATGGATGCAAGGACTGTCGGCAACATGGAAGAAGCGACTTGATCCTGTTCGATATTGGACACCGAGGCAAAATCTACGATGAACTGCAAAGGCTCCACCGCTTGAGGTTGAAATAACTCTGGTCCGTCTTTGCGGTCCTGCTTGTATGCGAGCATTGACAACGAGTTATTTCAAAAGGCCGGACGTTTGGCGAGCTGGCCGCTAGGTACTGAGGAGTATGGAGAAACCGGATATGACCTTCACGAACTACAGGAAAGAGACCTCTGAGAGAAGCGACCCAGAGAACTGGGCAAGGCAACTGCTTGTTGCTGAGTCGGGCTTGGTATTCGACGCTATCGAAGGATGTAATCAAAACACGCAACATGTAGTCACCCACATCATGGAAAGGGCAAGGGTTGACGATGATGGAGATGGTCCGGGCCCCTCCGAGAACGTGCTGGGCGGAATCATAAAGTTAGAAGGCAAGGAACGTTTAGCACGCAAGATTAAGATCGCTGCAACCTTCGGCTCGCCCCTAACATATATTCTGTACTGCCATGACACTCAGCTTGTGCAGGTCTACACTCTTGCGGACACTGAAACGATTGAGCTAACTACCTCATTCACAAGTTTCAAAAGATTCGCGGATTGGCTTGCAGGGATAAAGGGTTGGCGCTCCTCCAAGAGCTTTCGCGAGGAACGTGAATTACCTGATTTTGACAAGGCACTTCGTGAAGCGGGAACCGCATGGCCTACGAACATAGACTGTATTGTATCAGCCAAAGATGGAACCCCGCTTGGAATAATCGAATTCCAGAACGCCAAGAAGACCAGTGTGTCAGCCCACTGCAACAATGACTGGTTCTTATGCAAGAACCCACGTCACAATGATATCCGTCGGTGGATTTCCCTTG
>CAZQDW010000200.1:0-4095 GCA_964592315.1 uncultured Candidatus Bathyarchaeia archaeon | reverse complement strand
CGCCGAAATATCCCATATCTCTGCCGTTGATCTCGATCTCGGAGAGTTCCGGCAGAGGATTGTAGATCATGTAGCATTTCCCCGCCAAGGAAGGCATGTGCGCTATCATGATGTCTCTTTGAGCCTTCGAAACGCAAACCACGCCATCACTCAGCTCGACTAGTCTACTTACGTACCTCCAGATCGCTAAGTTCAGTAGCGTCGATCCCAGAGTTTCCAGGAAATTCTTGCCGTGAGCCCTCTCGTGGGTTATGATGCAACTTGGACGGCAAGAATATTGCGAATCGCATATCCTATTCTTTGACAGGTCGTATAGTGTGGCGAGGGGGCATACGGGAACATAGTCGTGAAGGTGAGTGATGACTGGCTTACCATATGCTTTGGCTATGGGGATCGCCGAATACCAGAACTTAGGAATGCAAATTACATCCGCCCAAGCTAAAAGCTTCCTGACAAAATCGGAGAGCAAAATATCAAATCTTTTCAGTATGGAATACTTCAGGCTCGCACAAGCTCCAAGAATCGGCAACCTAAAGATCTCTAGATTTCCCCGTTCCGATCTCTCAGGTTCGCTTGGAAACCTGTTCGTAACTGCCCTAACCTTGTTGCCTGACTCAGCCAGAAGTTTCGCCCACAAGTATGTGGCTAACTCTGCCCCACTTCCATGTGGATAAAGAAGTTCAGTTAAAAACAAGATGTTCATACTGTTAACCTTCGTGCGTGCGTTTAGGTCCAAGACTTTCCAGCTGTTCTCGCCTCAAAGGACTTTAACTGCTTAAGCTGCATTATACTCTCCCCATTCTTCCAAATGAATTTCATGGACTCCTTCATCAAGTCCCTAATACCTCCGGTCAAAACAACCAATGTGCCGAACAGAACAGGATGATGTTCCATGGCCGCTGAAGCTGAACCTGATTCTTCTCTCCGTTATCAATTATGCAATCCTTAGCCACCTTGAGATTCACCTTCGTTAGACCGACTGTAAAAGCGATCAAACTCGGGAATTCAAGCCAAATCCAATTCTAACGCTACTTTCAAGAGTACTATCTCACTTGATCAATTCCTTGCTTTTGAAGTCGCCAAGCATCTCCTCAAAGTTGTCTTTAGGCTTCGGCTGTTCAAGCACCCATTTCACATAGTCCTCCAAAACGTCTTCCAGACGATTCTTCGGGACGAAACCAAGATCTTTCCGTATCCGAGTTACATCTGGAATAGAGTGACGAACATCGCCAACTCTAAACAAAGCTGGAAACTTCGGTTCGAGATCTGGATCGAATATCTCTATAAGCTTCTTCGCCACGTCACCAATAGCGACGGACTCATCCGCACCAACATTATAGACTGCGTAGCCTTCTCCATGCTCCAGCGCCAATACTGTTGCTTCTGCCGCATCCTTAACGTAGATGAAGCTTCTGGTTTGCATCCCATCCTCGAATACGATAGGAGGCTTTCTGTTGATCAGGCGGCTCATAAAGATGGAGAAAACCCCGCTGTAAGGATTATTGAGAGCTTGTCTCTCACCGAACACATTGAAGTATCGTAGAGCTACCGTTGAGATTCCGAGGGACCTGCCCATAATCAAGGAAGCTTTCTCTTGAAACAACTTGTTCAAGGCGTAGATGCTAGAAACGTTGCTAGGCTTACTCTCCCTCGTTTTCGTCGGCTGAACCTTCCGGTTGCATAGAGGACATTTCACATCCCAATCCCTGGCCAACAGCTGGCTCATATCTCTCTCGTCAGGGTAAACCTCACCATGCTCATCACAGACGTATGCACCTTCCCCATACACGGCACAGCTACTCGCGACAACAACCTTCTTGATTGGCAGATGCTCGTCTTTGATCACCTGCCACAACATCGCAGTTCCAAGATCGTTCACAGAGGTATACCTCTCAACCAAAGCTTGAGACTGATTCACGCCCACAAGCGAAGCTTCATGAATGACTCCGCCAACCCCAGTCAACGCCCTCCTCAAATCATTGGGATCCCTAATATCTCCCTTTATGAAGTCGGCCTCAGGATTCAGGTAGTCAGGGACCTTCGAAGCATGGACTTGAGGCTCAAGATTATCTAAGACCTTGACCTGAAAACCCTTCTTAATGAGATCATCAACAACGTGGCTACCAATAAACCCGGCTCCACCAGTGACCAGAACTCTACTGTAACCCAAGGGTTAACACCAGCATCCTTCAAACTAGCGAACAAGCGCGTATATAATCATTAGGAACTCTATCCCAATCGAATGTGAACCAGCCGACAGCAGTCGCGCGCGTCAATCCACAGCAGTGCGTCCTCGTTATCGTCGTCGCCCTGGGAGGTGAGTGTAGAAAGATTTTAACCATAGAATTTTGATTGAGGCAGAGAAAGAATTGAGGAGTTTAACCAGATGACACATGTTCTCTTGATAGACCGTGCAGGTTTCATAGGCTCCAACCTTGCAATCAAGCTTATTGATTGAGATAGCTGTGTATGGTCCTTCAGTAGTTTAGTGTTGGAAGAATGAAAGAGACGCCCGGCACCCTGAGTGAGGCGCCTTCGAGAAAACGGGTCTCCTTCTCCTTGATCATAGCTGTCAGCTACCGCACGCTGTATAAGCCTTCATTATGCGCTCACATAGATTTTGCCAACTGTACCTTTCAAGGAATTGCCTCTTTGCATCCGCTTCCCATCTGAGATTTCTCGCATTAAGTAGTGCGTCAGCGAACGCTTCCACAGTATGCTGATTAACTGCTATACCCAACCCCAACTTCGCAAGGTCCAAAATGCTGGGGATACAGTCGAATCCAACGGACGGTTTTTCACATGCAGCAGCCTCTATAAAAGGAAGACCAAAACCCTCCCACTCGCTGCAAGATGCACATGCGTCACACGCAGAGTAGTAAGGCGGCAACCAAGGCATAATCTCCGTTTGTGGCTCTACGAATAGAATGCTCTCTTCAAGACCTAAACGACCTACCAATCTTCTAAGACTGAACTCATTCTTGGACTGATCAGCTGTTATCAGCAACACCGATTCTATCTCATCTCTTACCAGTTTGAATGCTTGAATGACTTGGTCCACTCTCTTGTACGGGGCCAATCTCCCAACGTAGAGAATCACATAGGTGCCGTCAGATATCTTGTAGCGTTCTCTTATTGATCTTCTATATACGCTTGAAAAATAGTATTCATTGGGATCCACCCCTGCAGGGATTACAATGCTGTCAATTCCGGTTCTCTTGAGAAGTTCGTTCCTGAGGAAATCGCTGATGGATATAACTACATCGGCTTCCGAGAAGAGATGTTCGGATCGCCTTGCAGCTGTAAGCCAGAGACGATCTTTGAATCCCCATCCAGATAGATTGTTTGGAATGCCATAGTTGTGCACTACAAGCCTCTTTCCTTCTGGTTTTGAGAGAAGAGCATGCGCGTTATATGGATAGAAATGTGCATGGACAACATTTGCAGCTTTAATCCTTTTTTCTACAAAACTCCAGCTTCTAAAAAATGAAATTGATGCGCGAGCAGCAATTCTTCCAAAGGTGGGCGGCAAAAGTCCATACGAATATGGAATAGGCGTTCTTTTTCTTTTCAGATCACTGAAGACTTGAGCAGGTTTAACGCTCTCGATCATTGAATTGTCCGCGACATCGCATATCAACTCGGCAACATGCCCATAGAAATGCTCGTATTTCAGGAGGTTTCTTATCACCTCACCGATTCCGCTTCCTGCAGCGAAATTGAGATTAAGGTGTACTATATTCATGTGAGGTAAGCCTATCCTACAAAAACATATGACTGCCGTCTTGATTTGTTTTAAGATTTTCCACACGCAGTTGACGAGGATTGTTCTAACCAATAGGATATTGTTATAAACGTGCCTGAGACTGAAATCCATACTCATGAGGAGAAAGCTAGGATCGAGTGATTTGAAAATAGACACAGCCATTGTCCTTGCGGGCGGTCCTGCGACTCGAATGAAGCCTCTAACCGACACTGTCCCAAAGGCAATGATTAACGTCCTAGGAAAACCGCTGCTTCAATGGATCGTCGAGTGGCTCCGAAGCTACGAGATACGAAACATAGTCTTAGGCGTCGCACACATGAAGGACAAGA
>CAZQDW010000199.1:0-4096 GCA_964592315.1 uncultured Candidatus Bathyarchaeia archaeon | reverse complement strand
AGTTCTTTGAGGTCGAAATCGGACATGGGGAGATGAGAACCCTCGTTTATGGCGTGAAAGGTTAGGATGCCCCATCGGCCTTGAGCAATAGCTCGCTCTGCCAAACCGATCATTCCAGCTCCGCTCATACGTTCAACTGGCCATGACCAAAGGTAATGCAGGTCACATGCGAGTGGCGAATTCGCCATTATTGTCTCGCCAATACCTCTTGCTGCCATGAAGTGCCGAGCAATGACTGGCACGTAGCTCTGCCGCTTCTCGCCTCTTCCTACGAAGTCTTGGTAACAAGGATAGCAAAAGGTCCAATTTTTCTGTTCAGGAATGAGTATCTGAAGTCTCCTTTGAGCTTGAAGGATGTCCGATTCTATCTCTTCGAGGCTCACGTTCTCTAATCCTCGAGAGACGGGATCACCGGAGAAGTTACATGAACAGATATGTGAGAGACTGTGGTTTCCAATCTCGTGACCAGACTTAGCCGCTTCGTGCCAAGGAGCTAAACGATCTTTCCAATCATCGCCTCCGGGTGGCACGTAAAATGTTCCATGCAATCCATATTCGTTAAGTAGCGGAACCGCAACTCTTAATTGCGAAGTTAAACCGTCATCGAATGTTAAAGAAATAGCGCCTTGATGACTATCAGGCCATTGGAAGCCTCTCTCTTTCTTCACTTTTGTCTTTGTCCCCTCTGTCTTTCGATGCTATCCACGAGCTATTCAGCAATGTACCAATATTTTGAAGAGAGCTCAAATGCCCATTTACCATGGCTGAACCGTGATGTTTGACACTAGAGCAATTCGTCAGTATTCGCTTTGATCTTCTCTATGCTGCTAACGATTAGGTCGATGTCTTTCTTATCAGTCAATAGGACGGGGTGTGGTACAACTACCTCCTTCGCGATGAACTCTTCAGATCCAGGCAGGTAAAGGTTCTCGTACTCCGGTGCTTTCACTCCTTCAGGTATTACGCCCTTTAGATTTCCCTTCCGGAAAGCTGGTTGTTTGTAGAGAGGCATTCCGTAGGCGGACCAAGCGGGAACTCCCTCAGCATTCAAGGCCTGCATGAACTTCTCCTTTGAAAGTCCATTAAACTGCTTCGAATCGTACCTTATGATGAAGAAGTAGTATCCCCTCTTGGTGATCCTAGGATCTCTTCTTAACGGTTCAGCCCCTCCAATCTTCATAAGTTTTGAGGCGAGGTACTCGCCGTTGGAATGCTTTATCTCAACTTCTTGTGGCAGGCTCTTCAATTTTGATAGGAGTAGGGCTGCTTGGAACTCTGTCATGCGGTAGTTTGAGCTAAGGATGTAATGTTCATATCCGGGTTTGCCGACAGCCCTGCCTATGTTGTGTATTAGCTTTGCTCTATCAGCCAGCTCATCATCATCTGTAAGGACTATCCCTCCCTCACCGGCTGGGAGGGATTTGCTCTCTTGGAAGGAGAAGCCGCCCATGTTGCCTATGGCGCCAACCTTGCGGCTTTTCCATTCCGTACCGTGAGCATGCGCACAATCCTCAAGGAGGAATAGGTTATGCCTTTTGGCTATTGGCAAGATTTCATCAAAGTTTGCTGGATAACCGCCATAATGAACTACTATGACGGCCTTCGTCCGTTTCGTTATTGACTCTTGAAGAGATCTAGGACTCATGGTAGCAGTTTCGGGGTCGATGTCAACAAATATTGGGATCGCTCCAACTTCTGTTACAGCAGAAGCTGTCGCTATGAATGTGACCGCTGGGACTAGTACTTCGTCACCAATACCGACGCCAATCGTTTTAAGTAGAAGTTCCAACGCGACTGTACCATTGGAAACAGCGACGCCATACTTTGCATCATGATACTTTGAGAAAGATTTCTCGAACAATTCAGCCTTGGAACCCGGATATATGCGGCACCATCTCCCGCTCTCCAAGACTTTCAAGAGCGCTTCCTTATCATCATCGCTAATCTTGGGCCACTTTGGAACCTTCTTGGCCAATTCACCAGCTTCGGATGGTCCGCCGTTGATGGCTAGTTTGGGCATGCTTGTTCACCATAAACTTTGCTGACTGAGTGTGGAAAGATGTAAGTAATAAGCATTTCCAATTGTTACGAGGATGCAGAATAAAAAAGTCGAGAAGCCAGAAGAAAGAATTTGCCAATCTAGCGCGCGTCCGAGGGTTTTTGGGCCTCACGACGCTTTTTTCTCTTTCTGAGTTTGTAGAGGACGAATACGTGTCCCCTCTGATCAATCAAAGAAGATTCCGTTTCTTGAACAACCTTCTGGATTATATTCTTTGCGTCTTCACCTTTAAGGGCGCTCTTTAACATCCTCACTTTGACGATCTCATTCTTCTCTAGCTGTTTCAACACCTCCTTCACGAGTCGATCGGTAACCCCGTCGCTCCCGATCCAAATCGTGGGCTTCTCGAGGCTCATTTCTCGTTTTATTCGAGCTTTAATCCCTGGTCTAATCAATCTTCCCCCTACCTTTCAAGGGTATACGCATGTGCCCGCCGCATATAAGGCAGGTTATCACGACGTGGGGTTGTCTCCTTGGCTGGATCCGAACCCGACAGTTGACTCCAGGTAATACAAGACTTTTGCAGTGTCTGCACACTAGGTGGCGCAAGTCCCTAGGCAGATGAAGACGCGCACGCATTGCAATCCGCCTCGCAATCTCAATGTACCTTTCTGCAAGCCTTGGATTTGTACGGATTGCTTCCCTGGCTAATTGGAAGAGGACGTTAATCCTTCGTAATGCCACTTGCCTTACGCTCATACGCTCAACCTTTAGATGAGAAAAACTTACCTGCATAAAAACATGAGCAAAACTTTAGGTCTTGAAGACCATGGTTTCCGACGCCTCAATTTGACAGGACAAAAACTATGTCGAAAAATCAAATGTCTCGCCCGGCTCAAGGATAATCAGGTTCGTAGAAGGCGCCATCACGTTTAGAAGCTCCCGAAGCTCTTCCATGTCTGCCTCCTGATCTGGGAAAGTACCATAATGCATGGGGATGAAAACCCTAGGTCTGACTAGGTGGGCTGCGTATGCTGCCTCCCTTACACCCATGGTGTACTTTCCGCCAACGGGCATGATTGCCAGCTGAGGCCCATAGAGATCGGCGATAACCCTCATATCTCCGAAGACCCCTGTATCGCCGGCGAAGTAAACTCGCGCATCGTCCTCGGTTACCAGGACATAGCCGCATGCGCCTGAGCCTGTTGCTTCCTCGGTTTCGTTCACCATTATGTCTGAGGTGTGAGCCGCATCGGTCATTATAACCCTTATACCTCTGACGGTGGATGATCCCCCTATGTTGAGCGGGCAGAGGTCCCCTCCCCCATCTGGTATGCCATTCTTCCTTGCGAAGAAACCGAGTTCAGGTGTGCTGATGAAAATCGCTCCTGTTTTCTTAACGATCTTTATCGAATCGCCTATGTGGTCTATGTGGCCATGAGTCACGCATACGATGTTCGCTTGGGTAATATCGCCAAGTCTAACTGGACAAGCAGGGTTTCCATCAATCCAAGGGTCTAAATAAACTACTTGACCTGAAGATGTTTCAAGTTTGAAACTTCCGTGGCCTAACCATGTAACCTTGACTCCCAAGATAAACCACCAAATAAACATCCCTTCAAAAGTTACTTCTAACTTAAGTTGACTTATAAGTTTCTATCTCATGAATATTGACTGTTACGTACTTTTCCTTTTCATAGAACGGCGGAACACATCACTATGATGGAATTTCTGAACGTTTCAAAATTTGTGATATCCTAGCTTGTCAACCGCGCAAAAGTTCGCTGAACCGTACAGGAAATGTTACTAGAATAAATGCTTGTCACTAAGTGAGGGTTTGCCGCCGATCCCGCTGACTATAAACTCTGATATTTTTAGTTCACGCAATCTGGTGGTCACTTCTTTTACGTGAGCTTGGAAAGTGTTAACAAAAACGGATGGGCCTGTATCGATGGAATACCATACGGGTATCCCTTCATGACGCATTACCACAACCTCTTTTATTATGCGAACTGTCTCTGGCTGCCAAAGAACTATGTGCGATCTACCCGTCATCGTAATTGCATGGAGGCTTAGGCTATCTTCCTCAGCAAGCCT
>CAZQDW010000198.1:0-4142 GCA_964592315.1 uncultured Candidatus Bathyarchaeia archaeon | reverse complement strand
GGAAGCTCAGCGATGTCTTCGATGAAAACGTGAATATCTTCCCCTTGATAATTGTAATAAAGCCAGGGATCTCCTCCAATCTTTTCTACAATATATTTGGTTTGTGGAAAAATAAATTCTCTGAATTGTTTTGGTGAGAAATACCCCAGAGGGTTTTCAGACATGTTTTTCGGGCACATATCCTTGCCTAGGAGCTTCTCATAGTAACGGTAGATCTCTATCCATACGTCGCTCATCTTCTTCAGAAGCTTGTGAACAAGAGGCGGGTCCGTAAACATATCTCTTATTATGTCTGTGATGCCTCTAGCGTAAACTGCTAGCTCGAAGGGTCCCTCTCCATTGCCGAGTCCTATTCTAAATGAGTCTCCAACCATTTTCTCCATATACTCATAAGTGCTGGTGACTGACTTTATCAGTTCAGCATTTTGAATGTCAGGCGTTTCAAAATCGTCGATCTTTTCGGGCGTGTTAAGAGGAGGATACCTGAGATCTACCCAAGGCCAGTCGTCCTCCGGATAGACTACTTTGCAGCCGACAACTGATGGTTCTGTCACCACACCCGCCAACACAGCTACCGAGTCAAGTGTTCTGTCGTCATCGAACTCTTTAAAGGAGTCGATCAGGCTTCTAAGCTGGGCGGACAATTGAGTCTCTGGGTCTTCCCAAAACTTTCTAATCTTAATGCCATACTTTCTCAGATACCAGTTTGACCATACTCCGCCTACTCCTATGTGAGTTGGAATTGCATCGGGTTCTTCAAACCTTTCAACTGCTTGAAATCTGGAGATAGAAGCCTCGATTCTATCCTTGCGCTCAAGCCTTAACTTTTCTATCTCTCTGACAAGAGACTGTATATCAGACATGTTCGCTTCAAACTTCTCAGTTTCTGAAGCTGAATTAAACCAAGTATAAAGGTACATATGATTTATCTCTTTAGGTTGATTTTACACTCCCAGTACCGTTTAGTCACTGTCGGGTGAGTTATACGAGACCTCGAGCGGCCGCCCCGAGTATCTCTCGCACTATGTCCCAGAACGATGGCCTGCCCAGGAAACCCTATTCCTCGTAAGATTCATGAACCACCGAAGGATACAAAGATTTATGCTCAACTCTGGGTTTATGCAACGAATGAAGATGCGAATTCGGAGGAACATGCTTGGTTATGCTTTCTGGCATAGAACGTGAGAATTTCCTTAAGACAGTTGAGATGAGAGGATGCGAATGGATTCCGATCGAGAACTTCACTTTCGCGCCAGCTACGTGGCATAAATACCGTGAAGAACTGGAAAAACTGGTCTTACGTCACCCCATCATATTCGGGCAATATCAGGCGGGAGAGCAAAACTTTGACTACTTTGCTGTGAACTACCGTAGAGGAGCGTTCACGGATGCTTGGGGCTGTGTCTGGCACAATGCTCTCGACGGACTATTGGGAATGGTTAAGGAGTCTCCACTCACTGACTGGAATGCATTGCCCTCATATAAGCCACCTGATCCTGTGGTTTATGACGATAATGGGGCACCACAAGACTGGAAGTCCGTACGTGTTAGAGTTGAGGAGATAAAGAAAAGGGGACGTCTCACTGTGGGGCATTTGCCTTATCCTTCTTTCTTTAATCGTCTTGCTTATCTCCGGGGGTTCGAGAATTTCATGAAAGATCTCATCAAGGGTTCTTCTCAATTTAGCACGCTGATTGAGATGGTTCTTGAACACAACATTAAGTTGATTAACAGGTGGATGGAGATCGGCGTAGACGTGATGTCTATCGATGACGACTTTGGAACCCGCGATAAGCTGATGATAAGCCCTCGATCCTTCCGTAAGCATCTTCTTCCTGGTTACGAACGTATGTTCAGGATTGCGCGTGAAGGAGGAAGCCATCTACATTTCCGAAGCGACGGTCACATAGTGGAAATCCTCGATGACCTGATAGAAGCCGGCGCAAACATACTAGAGATCCAAAGCTTCTGCAATAGCCTCAAGGACATACGCAAGATATGCAAGGGAAAGGTCTGCATAGAACTCTACATTGACAATGGGCAAGTTCTCCCTCTTGGGAGTCCGAAGGATATAAGAAAGCACGTAAGGGAAGCGGTCTTCGAGCTAGGCTCGGAAGAGGGAGGGCTAATCTTTAGCGCTGACGTTTATCCTGAGACACCGCTCGAGAATATTGAAGTCTTATGCCAGGCCTTTGAAGATTACCGATGCTACTACACCAGAAAATAGGCATTGGCTCACCGCCAATCTGGAGTCTCAGCGAGGTAAGAATTCCAAGAACGTCTTGCAACGAAATGGGCTCTACCATTCCTTTCACTTCGATCCAATCAACAGAAAATCGCAATAAAATAGCGCGCGCTACAGGGAACTATAACGGCTATTGTTTGCTTTGTTTGGAGGCTTCACGTAAGGCTTTTGTGTACATGTTTGATGAAACACCTGCTATGAGCCCGGCGACCGCGTCGTTTGTGATGGGCCCGAGCTTTCTTAGGATGCCTGGTTTGGCTTGGTCAAATCGGATAAACTCGAAAATTCCTTTTGCTCCAGCTATGTAGTTGGCTATGGTCATCCCTAGAAGTTCATCGGCTACTAGCCCTGGGCGTCCCATAAACCTTTCTTTTGTCAATCCTGGGATTAAGCCAGATTTAGCGTCCTCTTCTGCACGGAAACACGCAACTTCTAGGCAGGAGACATTAACGTCTGAGAGGGCTTCAAAGAACTCTTCCTGGAGCAATTCTATGGCTTTCTCTTTTCTCTCTACACCTGGATGAGGCACAAAAAGTTCCAAAGCTGCTTCTATCATATCCTTCAATGTTATCCCTCGTTCCAGAAGATACTTGAGCAAAGGCAGGTTGGAAAGTTCATGTTTCATACAATATCGCCAATTCCAATTTCTCTCCATAACTTTCTCTAAGTTATTTCTATCGAAAGATTTAAAAGGTTGGTTGGATAATCCATCCAACACACGGCGCCTAACAATGAAGATTCCCGTAAAGCATCTTTCAGCAATATCCTTGTTTATTGCTACTGCGGCTGCTGTGAGGGTTGGAATAAACTGGGTAGCTTTCGCCTTGCCTATTCCGATGTATGGTGTTGTTGTAAAGATCGGTTTGGCCGAAACTTTGACATTTATTTCTGGTTTTGTTTTTGGACCAATACAAGGCTTTGTTACAGGTGCTTTGATAATCGTTGTCTCCGATGTGCTTACGTGGGCAGGTCCTTGGACAATTGTTATTGCAGTCATCATCGGTTTACTAGGCATCTTCGGAGGATTGCTACGACATGTCAAGGAAAACCCAAATATTATTTTTTTCGGTGTAATAGCTGTTGTTCTGACTTTGGTCAGTGAGGCTCTTCAGAACCTTTACACAACATGGTTTTATATGGTCTCAGGAGTCCCATTCGTTGAGGCTCTTGTGCTGGCTTTTGGAGGGGGTGTTATATCCATGGTCACAGCCCTCATCTGCAACACGGTTTTATTTACCGCGGTTGCTCCCAGAATTATTGCTATGACGCGGAGAATGTTGATGCCATAGCCAGACGAAGTCGGAGGAGGGGAGGATGAAAAGAATCTTTGATGTAATCATGGCTCATAACGAGCCTAAAGCAGAAGCCTTCTTGAAAACGTTGATTGGAAAGAAACCTCTATTCGTTTGCGTTATAGGTACGACGGAGACAGCTAAAATTCACGGCATATCCGCCGCAGGAAGATATCCAGAGTTAACCGACTACACGCCGCCTGCGGATGTAGAACTGCTCCTATTGGGAAGATGTAAGTGTATCTCCGAGGTGCCCGTAACACCTGAGGGAATACCAACTCCAGCCCTCATTACTATGTCGGCACTAAAGCTCGTAGACATGCCGATTCTTGTCGCCAGTGGCGGAATTAAGATAAATCCGCAGATTCCATTCTTGGATTTAGGAGGAAAACCAGGAGATGATATAAGAACAGGTAAGGCGGTGGACAATGCAGGCGAAATTTTGCGGAGAGCTAGAATTGCTGGAGAGAATCTATCTAGGACTGCCGATTATCTTGTGGTTGGTGAAAGCATTCCTGGGGGCACAACGACTGCGCTCGGCGTTCTCTTGGCTATGGGCATAGATGCCAAAGGAAAAGTCAGCAGTAGCATGCCAAGCAACCCCC
>CAZQDW010000197.1:0-4149 GCA_964592315.1 uncultured Candidatus Bathyarchaeia archaeon | reverse complement strand
GCTATGGGCATAGATGCCAAAGGAAAAGTCAGCAGTAGCATGCCAAGCAACCCCCACGAGCTTAAGATTAAAACCGTTGAACAGGCCTTAAGGGCTTCAAAGATAGAGTTTGGTACTTTGACCAAGGACCCAATAAAGGCGATCTCGTGTGTTGGAGACCCAATGATAGCAGCCTTTGCAGGGTTAGTCCTCGGAGCCGCGGACAAAATGCCAGTTTTGATGGCTGGCGGAACTCAAATGGGCGCCGTACTAGCCGTTATTAAAGCATTAAACCCAAACTTCTTAGATAACGTAGCCATCGGAACCACTCGATGGATTATGACCGACAAAACGGCTGATCTCAAGGGAATAATTACTCAAATCGCAGACATCCCGATACTTGCCGCTGATCTCGACTTTAGCCAATCGAGATTTGAGGGCTTAAGGGCATACGAGGCTGGTGTCGTTAAAGAAGGAGTTGGTGCTGGAGGAGCAGCCATAGCTGCCATGGCGAAGTCGAAAGGATCGATAACAAAAGGTGCCCTACTTAGAGAAATTGAGAGAAACTACGTACTGTTAGTAGCGCCAAAGTGATATGTGTAATGCTTAGGGAAATAAAGAACCAGATAGCTTTCCTTACAATAATTCCCGTAGGCATGGACCAAGACTGCCTAACCGACGCAGCAAACTACATGTACCTATTTCCCTTCATAGGCGCGTTTATCGGATTGTTGGCAGGCATATTCGCTTGGCTACTGCTTAATATCTTTGACGCTTTAATTGTCGGAGTTTTAACCTTAGGCTTCATTTTGCTAATCACAGGGCTTCATCATACAGACGGGCTACTCGACTTCGGGGATGGCTTGATGTACCAAGGACTGCCAGAGAAAAAGATCGAAATCATGCATGACCAGCAGATGGGCGCAGGCGGCTTGGCGCTTGGTCTAGTCACAATTTTAACAACAGCGCTCTGCATAGCACAACTCAATCAAAATCTCGTCATTCAAAGCTTGGTTGTGTGCGAAGCTTCGGCTAAAGTTGCCATGGTGCTAATGGCTTGGGTTGGAAGGTCCGCACATGACGGAATAAACACATACTTTGTTAATGCTATGCATAGCCAGTATCGAAATATTCGTCTAATGATTGCCCTATCTATCGCATTTACCATAGCGTTATCTCTTCTAAGCGTGGAAGGTTTTATCGCCATAATCGCGGGCTTAGTCGCTGCTTTAGTTATTGTAGTGATTTCAAACAGGCATTTCAGAGGCGTCACAGGGGATGTTTTTGGAACTGGGAATGAGCTTGCCCGATTGAGTTCTCTTATGGCAATTTTGGTGATGGTTAGGTGGTTGTAACTGCTGTGCTGATGGCTGGAGGCGAAGGCACACGGTTAAGGTCTGAAGAAGAAAAGCCTTTGCTAAAAGTCGGTGGCAAAGCTATGATTGAGCATGTTCTAGACGCCTTAAGAGATGCCAAGAAAGTTGATGAGATAATCGTGGTCTCAAGTAAACATACCCCGAAAACAACTGAATTTGCAAGAAAACAATCTCTAAGGGTTTTGCAAACCCTTGGGAAAGGCTTCTGCCTAGATGCAAGATACGCTATCAAGAAACTAAAGCTGGAGATCGTATTAACAATATGCGCAGACCTCCCACTAATCACAAGCGAGTTTATCGACAAAGTCATAACGTATTACGAGCAATGCAAAAAACCCGCACTGACGGTTATGGCTCCACTGGAAATATATGCAAAGTTTGGGCTAAGCGCAGGTTACATCTTCAAGGTTAAAGGTAAAAATCTGGTTCCAATAGGCGTAAATGTTGTTGATGGAAAAAGAATAAGGGAAGAAGAGTTGGAGGAGGAAATTTTGATCGTCGACGAGGAAAGAGTCGTTGTGAACGTTAACACTTTGGAAGATCTAAGAATTGCTGAACATGTGCTGCAGCCAAAGCCTCGGTAGTCTCTACCTCTGTGTTGTCCCATTTCAGCGCAAGCCATAGCACACTGCCTTCTACTTGGGCTGAAGCTGGTATATCAAGCAAGTGGCAACCAGTAGGCACTAAGTCGATTATCCTTGCGAGTGGAATTGTTGCACCTGCTTATATTCCAGCGCCGGCCATAGCAACTGATATCCTGAGTTACAAAAAGGGTTAAATAAGCAAATGGAAAAAGAAAGCCAAGGATGATGGAGATGAAGAAACCTAGTTTCGAGAAATCGCTTGAGCTTATTGAAAGAGCTCGTAAGGTTATTCCCGGTGGAACAAATAGCGCGGCCAGGGGGATAGTGTCAAGTGGTGTATTTGATGGTTTTGCGATAGAGTATCCAAGATTCGTGAAAGAGGCAAAAGGCTCACACATAACCGATGTTGACGGTAACCAGTTCATTGATTACCATCTTGCTTTTGGCCCGGTGATCCTTGGCCATGCACATCCCGTCGTCAATTCCGCTGTTAAGGAGCAGCTTGACCGAGGAGTCATTCACGGTCTGAACCAAGAAGTCGAAGTTGAACTCAGCCAGAAGATAGCGAAGCATGTACCTTGCGCGGAAATGGTTCGCATATTAAACACTGGTTCCGATGCTACTTCAGCCGCCGTCAGAATGGCCAGAATCTACACTGGGAAGGACAAGATAGTCAAATTCGAAGGTCACTATCACGGATGGCACGATTCATCCAAACCTCCACCTCCAAACCTCCATCTCCCATTCGGGTATTACGCGAGGGGAAGGTATCTAGAGCCCGGCATCCCGCTCAATGAGATGGAGAACACAATCGCTCTGCCATGGAACGACTTGGACATTGTTGAGAAGACTCTGCGCAGAAAGGGAAACGATATTGCAGCGGTCATAACTGAGGCCTATCTGTTCAACAGCGGCGTTATCCCTCCTGAAAAAGGGTACCTCGAAGGATTGAGAGAACTGACCAAAGAGCATGAAGTGGTGCTCATATTCGACGAAGTCATTACTGGCTTCAGACTTGGCTTAAGCGGAGCCCAAGGAATGCTGGGCGTCACCCCTGACCTTGCAACTTTCGCCAAATCGATGGCTAACGGATTCACAATATCAGCTGTTGCAGGGAGAAGGGAGATCATGGAGAAGGTAGGCACAATAATCGGAGGGACCTACAACGCTAACCCCGTTTGCACAACTGCGGCGTTGGCAACAGTAACAGAACTGGAGAAGAAAGGGAGTTACGACCACCTCTATAAGATGAGCGGACTCTTAATGGACGGACTTAGAGATGCCGTCAAGGACGTGGGAATCGAAGCCGTAGTGCAAGGACCCGGACCGGGGTTTGGCTTATACCTAACCGACTTAGAGAGAATCAGAAGCCCGCTTGAACTCTTGGCTGAGAAGAAGCATCCTCACACTCTCAGAAACGTTGTGTTCCACCAGGGAATGGTAAACCGCGGCGTATTCATTATGCCGAATGCTCGCGGCGCCAGAGTCTATCTCTCAGTCTCGCACAGTGAGGAAGATATGCAGAAGACAATCGAGGCAGCCGAGGGATCCTTCAAAGAAGCCAAGAAGATTACCTAGAAGAGGAAGGAGAGGAATATGCCCAAATTCTCCGTCTGCGTTGAGATGATCTTCAGCCATCTCCCCTTTCTTGAACGCCTAGAGAAGGTCAAAGACGTCGGAATCTCAGCGTTCGAGTTCTGGGGCTGGTCCAATAAGGATATTGAAGCGATCGCCGAAAAAAAGCGCAAAGTGGGATTGACCTGCTCATCGTTCGTCGTGGATCCGATAAGTAAAGATACCATGTACAGGGCTTCCGTAACAGGGTCAAATGTCAAGGAAAGGTTCATCTCGACCGTCGAAGCGAGCGTCAAAGTGGCCAAGAAACTAGACTGCAAAAAGCTTATGATTGCCGGTTTAGGCGCAGCCGCCCCTGATCTAACACGACGCGAACAACTCAAGAATGCCATTGCCAATCTGAAGGCGGTGGCACCGTTACTAGAGAAATCTGGAGTGACGCTGATGATAGAACCTGTGAACCCTGTTAACCACAAGGGGTTCTTCCTTAGGAAATCGGCAGAAGGAGCCCACATCGTCCGCGAAGCTGGAAGCCCGAACGTGAAGATGCTCTACGACTTTTATCATCAGCAGCTTACAGAAGGCAACCTCATAGGTAACGCAAGAGAATACTTCGACTTGATCGGATTCTTCCA
>CAZQDW010000196.1:0-4180 GCA_964592315.1 uncultured Candidatus Bathyarchaeia archaeon | reverse complement strand
CAGATAAAGCCGCTCATTGAGTTAATAATCCCCCCTACATCGGTTGTGCGAGCAACTTGTCTTCCGCTCATTATGACGGGTTTTGGGAAAGTTGCGCCATATTGCATGATCCCGTAGGTGGCTATGAATATCATAAAGACCGTGAGTACCACACCTATTATTGCGAAAGCAAAAATTTCAAAACCCTTACTCTTTTCCCTATTCATTTTCGTCCCTCCTAGTCAACATGATTACTGAAACAAACAGAACAACAACAGCTCCAGCGTAGACTGCGAGCTGGAAGACAGCCACATAAGGGGCAAATAAAAGCCAGTACAGAATCCCAAGAGATACAGACATGCCCAAGAGACCTAGGGCTGAATAAAGAAGCTCTTTAGCCTCAACGGTTAACACTGCCATGACAACGACGGCAGCAAGAATGATTAGATGCGCCAAATCCTCCAAGAGCAATCATAGACCTCCCTTTTGTGTATTCGTTCAAATTCTATCTACTACATATTTATCTTTTTCCCAAGTAAATCCGTTCCATATGGTCAGAGAAAGGTTTTAATAGAATAAAATAGGTGTATAGATGAACTTAGAAGGGGGAGAAAACTTGTGGGATAAGGTATTAACCTCCATTCCTTTCATATTTGTCTTGTCATTGGCAATCGGTTTGATATTCTACGGCATAAGTAATAGGATTGCACCTAAAGGAAAAAAAACTCCAGGCAAGCTCGCTCCTTACGCCTGTGGTGAGGACGTGCCGCCTGTTAGACTACAGGTGAACGTAGAGAGATTCTTCCTATATGTTGTTTTCTTCATGATATTCGACATTCTAGCCGTAGTTATGGCAACATCCTTAGCTCGACCAGGAATACTGCCAGCTATCTACGCCTTGATAGTTCTTAGTTCCATTGTGCTACTTATACCTCTTGCAAGGTGGTGAAGTTGGGCATAATCAACTGGGCTAGGACAAGGTCTCCTTGGCTAATTCACTTCAACGCATCGTCCTGTAACGGGTGTGATATAGAAGTTCTAGCTGCATTAATGCCAAGGTTCGATGTTGAGAGATTTGGAGCGATCCTTAGAGGTAGTCCAAGGCATGCAGATGTTCTGGTAGTAACAGGCTCCATCTCTATGCAGGTTAAGGATAGGCTTATCAGAGTCTATGAACAGATGCCCGAGCCTAAGTTTGTTGTAGCTGTAGGCGCATGTGCATGCGGTGCAGGGGTATTCCAGAAATGCTACAACACCCATGACGGAGTTGATAAAGTCATACCTGTTGACGCTTACATCCCAGGATGTGCGGCGAGGCCGGATGCAATCTTGGACGGCGTCGTGAAGCTCCTGAAGAAGCTAGGCTATTAGGAGGTAAATGGATGGAAGAACCTGAAGATCATCTAAAAATCGTAGAGGAACTCAGAGGAGAGATTGGCTCTGAGAATGTGATTGACTGGAAGATTCCAAGGGCCAAGAGAATCTACGTTGCAATTAAGGCCGAGAAGCTAAAGGATACAGTTAAGTATTTAGCTGAAAGAGATTTTAGGCATGTATCGACGATAAGCGGAGTCGACGTAGGAGGCGGAATTGAGGTCTTATACCATCTCACCAAGCGAGAAGTTGGAAAGGGAGGAGGGATAACACTCTCTCTTAGGGTTAAGACGGCCATGGAGAACCCCTCCTTACCGACTATAACGGACATAATACCCGGCGCCACGCTCTATGAAAGAGAAGTCCACGACTTTGTAGGAGTGGTTTTCGAAGGGCATCCTGACCTTTCGCCTGTTGAGCTTCCTGATGGGTGGCCGAAGGATGTTCATCCTCTTCTTAAGAAGTGGAAGATCGAGGACATTAAAAAGAGGTTGAGTGAAGTTGGAAAGGACTGAGGAATTCATAATACCCGTGGGGCCGCAGCATCCAGCCCTCAAGGAGCCCACGAACTTCACCATCACGGTTGACGGGGAGTACGTGGTGGATGCTAAGGCTCGGCCCGGATACAACCACAGAGGCGTTGAGAAGGCCATGGAAAGCCGAACTTACATTCAGAATCTCTACCTACTTGAGCGTGTGTGCGGAATATGTTCAATTTGTCATATGACTAACTTTTGCCTGACTGTCGAGGAAGCCATGGGCTTAGAGGTTCCTGCGAGGGCTAACTACATAAGGACCATAATGCACGAGATTGAGAGACTTCACAGTCACAGCCTCTGGCTTGGCGTAGCAGCTCACGAGATTGGATTTGACACGCTCTTCTACTACATCTGGCGGGACAGAGAAGTTATCATGGATCTGACTGAAAGTATCTCTGGCAACAGAGTAAACAAGGCTATGCCGACCATCGGCGGCGTTAGGAGAGACATACCACCAGAGTTGGCAAGAGATATTAGGAAAGGGTTGGATATATTTGAAGAGAGAATAAAGTACTATAAGAGCTTGATTCTAAAGGAGACCACGGTCCTAAATAGGGCAATCGGGGTTGGTGTTCTTACACCACATGACGCTGTAGCCTTATGTGCTGTTGGACCAACCTTAAGAGCGAGCGGTATAAAGAGTGATGTGAGGGCAGATGATCCCTACCTCGTCTTCGATGAAGCACCTTTCAATGTCATAACTCATGATGGATGTGACGTCGCAAGCAGAGTCATAGTCCGCTGCGATGAAATGTTTGAGAGCATAAACGTAATTCGCTACTGCCTAGACCATATGCCTGACGGTCCCATAAGGGTAAAGGTCCCAGTCATCATGCGCGTCCCGGAGACTGAGACTGTGTGCCTGTGGGAGGCTCCAAGAGGCGAGCTTATACACTACCTGAAATCCACCGGCGGCACCATGCCCTACAGGTACAAAATACGGGCACCAACCCTTGCGAATATTCCGTCTGTTCAGAAGATGCTTATAGGCAATTACATAGCGGACATTCCGATAGTTATTGCTGCGATAGATCCCTGTTTCAGCTGCACGGATAGGATGACTTTCGTTGATGTAAATACAGAGAAGAATTGGGTATGGAATAGTGAGCAACTCAGGAGGTACAGTACGAAATGGCATCAACAGAACTCGCACTAAAAGTAGTTGAGATCTTAGTCTTCCCGGGCTTTCTCTTCCTAATTGTTTACGCCCTATTCCTCGAATGGGTAGACAGAAAGTTCTTCGCGCGGCTTCAGAATAGATATGGACCAGAACACACAGGATGGAAGGGGATTCTACAGCCTTGGGCAGACCTCATAAAGCTGCTAGCAAAGGAAGATATTACGCCTGAGGCAGCCGACAAGACAATGTTCGCAGCTGTGCCGATAGTCTACCTCGCAATTCCGTTGACTATCATGTTCATGGTTCCGATATGGAGTTCGGATGCGTACATAAGTTTCCCAGGTGATCTAATCGTAGTCATTTTCCTCTTCACTCTCCTCATACTATCCGTCTTCTTTGGGGGCTGGAGCTCCGTTAACAGGTTTGGCATCGTCGGTGGCTTGAGAGCAGCTCTCCAAATGCTATCCTATGAAATCCCTATGGCGCTCGCAGCTATCGGTCCTGCAATATTAACCCGGAGTCTGTCCATAAGTAATATAGCAGCGTGGCCAAGTAAGGCGTTCACAGGTCACCTGACCGCCTATTCAGTCGCCGTAGGCGCTGCAACAATCTTTGTGATGGCTGTTGGCTTTGGAATCCTTACACTCTGTATGATTGCCGAGCTCGAAAAGATTCCTTTTGACATACCCGAAGCCGAAACCGAGATAGTGTCAGGGTGGCAAGTGGAATTTAGTGGCAGGAAGCTCGCCCTGCTCAGGCTCGGGTCAGATATTGAACTCGTCGCTGCTTCCGCCCTGATGACAGCTCTGTTCCTAGGCGGATCCTTTGGACCTTGGCCTATTCCACCTGTTGTTTGGTTTATAGTCAAAACGACTATATGTGTACTGATAGTCTCTAATGTGAGGGCTTTGTTCCCGAGATTCAGGATAGATCAGATGTCGCATTGGATGTGGAAAAACATCGTCCCCATTGCAGTTCTGTATATAGTTGCTGTTGAGATGTTAGCGGCGGTGATGTAAGATGGCGATGGAACCTGAACTCCTAAAGCATTTGACAAAGAAGCCAGCTACACTTCTTTACCCTTTCGAGAAGCGTCCTGCTCCCGAAGGACTTAGGGGTAGACACAAATGGTATGCTGATAAATGCATAGGCTGCGGTCTCTGCGCCC